>JANXSC010000334.1 GCA_025352845.1 Opitutaceae bacterium | reverse complement strand
CAGTAGAGCTCGGGGGAAAACGCGAGGCCGGCCATCGCCGCATAGCCACCGTAGCTCGCGCCGCTGATGACGACGCGCGACGGATCGGCGATGCCCTCGGCGATCGCCCACTTCACGCCGTCGCTCAGATCGTTTTGCATTTCGAGGCCCCACTTCTTGAAACCCGCCTGCTCGAACGCGCGGCCGTAGCCGCCGGAACCGCGGTAGTTGACCTGGAGCACGGCGTAGCCGCGGTTGGCGTAGAGCTGCACCTCGTCCTTGTAGATCCATTCGTCGCGGACGCCGAAGGGTCCGCCGTGCGGATGGAGGACGAGCGGGAGATTTTTCGCGGGCCGGCCCTTGGGCAGCGTGAGGTAGCCGTGGATCGGGAGTCCGTCGCGCGCCGCGAACGTGACCGGCTTCACCGGCGACATTTTTTCCGGATCGATGGCGGGCTTGGTCACGGCGAGCTCGCTCAGCTTCTGGGTTTTCCGATCGAAGAGGTAATAGACGCCGGGGTCGCGGTCGTTGTAGGAGAAATAAATGATCTTGGAGCCGTCCTTCGCAAATTGCCGCGGGACGTGGACAGTGTCGGGCAGCGAGGCGGAGAATATCTCCTCCAGTTTTTGCATCTCGGGATCGAGCCAGTGGTAGCGGGCGCGGTCGGCCTCGTAGGCGATGCCCACGATTTTTTTCTTCGACTGGTCGTAAACGACGTCCTCGGCATCGTAGGTCTCGTCGGCAAACACGAGGTCGAGCTGTTTGCGCTCGACGACATCGTAGCGGTAAACGGCGCGGGTCTTGCGGCCGACGTCGGACCAGATGAAGAGCGTGCGGTTGTCGCCATCGAAGGCGATGGGCTCCCAGCCAGGCGCATCCATGTGGTGTTCGGCGAGGGTGACCCAGCCCTTGGTCTTTTCGTCACGATAGAGGACGGTGCGGGCCTGCGTTTTTTGCACGATGGCGAGGCGCACCTGACCGGCGCGATCGCGGAGGTAGTAATCCACGTTGCCGGGAGCCTCGATGAGCTTGGTCATCTTGCCCGTCTTCAGGTTCATCGTCGCGACATCGGACCAGTCGCGGTAGGTGATGTTGGCGAGGACAAGGATGTTTGCGTCGTCGCCCTCGATGCGGCCGAGCACGCTGCGGAAGCGGGCGTTGGCCTCGTTGGCCGTGCCGGCCTTGGTGTAGCCGGACGCGAGGATGGCGGGATCTTTGCCGTCGCGCTTCACGGTGTAGAGCGCGAACGACTCCTGGCCCTCGTCATCGACCCGGAAGAGGATGCGGTCGTTGCCGGCCCACGAAGGCTGCGTGGCCTGGCGGTCCTTGAAATTGGTGAGGAGGTTTTTCGTGCCCTTCTCGAGATCGATCACGGCGAGGTTCATGCGGCGCTCGAAGGGCACGAGGCAGGCGATGTAGCTGCCGTTGGGGGAAAACGTGAGCGAAGCGATCGCGGGTGCCTGGAAAAAGGTGGCGACAGGAAGCTCCGGCACCGGCGCAGCCGGCGGCTCGGCGGCGGAAAACGGAACCGAGAAGCAGAGCGAAAACAGGAATCGCATTTTCATAATCGGGGAAGAAAGCACCAAAAAGGCTGGAAAAAAAGCGTGCCCGGCAAAGGGCACGCTTGAAATCAGACGGGGACCGAGCGGTCCGCGCTCAGTAGTCTTTCCGAATGCGGATCGACACGAAGCGGCCGAGGACGCCGGCGCCGTAGGCATTGGGGTCGAAGCCGATGGACTGGCGTCCATTGGGCGGCGGGCGGTTGTTGAGGAGATTCGACGCACCGATCGAGAGGTTCGTGCCCCAGAATCCGGCGTAGCGAAGCTGCAGGCCGACGATGGTGAAGGGATTCTCGCCCCAGCCCTGCGCGGTGTAGCCGTCGTTATACCAGTGGCCGATGCGATCGACCGTGACCGAGGCACCGAGGTCTTTGTAGTTCCAACTGGTGCTGGCCTGGGTCTTCCACCGGGGATTGTAGTAGTAGCCGGCGTTGTTGAAGAAACCGCCGCCAAGGCCGGAGTCGGTGCCGACCTTGATGATCTGCGTGGCGGCAGCCGAGAACGTGTAGCTGCCGGTGCGGGTGTTGCGGAGCGCGTAGCGACCGCCGAAGTCGATGCCGCGGTAGAGCTGGTAGGCGAGCGGGTTGTTCGACGGCACGGACTCGATGCGAATAATCGGGCCGGGGTTGCCGAGGGTGGTGTCGCGGACGATGGCATTGGGGAACTGGGCGATGCCGTTCGGCGTGAGGAGAAACCCCGTCGAGGGCGACACGATGAACTGGCTGATCCGGATATTGAAGAAATCGACGTTGAAGGAGAGGTTCTTGATTTTCGGAAACTCGATCACCGTGCCCACGAACTGCACCTTGGCCGTCTCGGGCAGCAGGTTGGGATTGCCGCCGGCGACATTGCGCAACTGCGTGGGCGGATCTTGGAGACGCAGCGGATCCTGGGTCAGGCCCTGGGTAAACGAGATCGTCTGCGAGGCGTAGAGGAGGCCGAGCGGAGGAGCCGCAAACGATTCCGAATAGGAGCCGCGGAGAATCGCGGTGAAGAAGCGGTTGTCGGGCAGGCGAATCTTGGCGGCGACCTTTGGCTTGGTGGTGTTGCCAAAGTCGCTGTAGTGCTCGCGCCGGCCAGCCAGCTGGAGTTCGGCGGACCCGAACTCGGCCTTCTTGTAAAGCGGCACGTTGATTTCGATGTATTGGGAAGTAACGGTGCGCTTGCCGGAGAGGGGCAGGCCGCCGCCCGAGCCGAGGTAAGCGGAGGTGTCGGGATTGGTGGTGAGGCGGTCGTTGCGGCCCTCAAAGCCGGCGGCGATGCCGACATCGCCGGCGGGCAACTGGAAGAGCTTGCCCCCAATGCTGGCGTCGAAGGTCAGCGAGTCCGCCTTGTTCGAATCGGCTGAGATGGTCGCGAGGCCGGCGGCGACGGCGGGATTGTCGCCCGGGCCGAAGGGATTGAGCGCGGTCTGGCGGGTCGTGCCATTCAGGGCCGCCTGATAGGTGGTGGCGCGGATGGCGTTGCGGGAGACGGAGGAGACGTTGCTGAAGCCGTAGGAGACGGCGGTCTCAACATCCCAGCGGCCGAAAACGGTGCCTTTCAGGCCGGAGAGGAAATTGGCGGCGGTGGACTCCGTGTCGAACTTGCGCACGGGCTGGAACGACGCGCGGGCCGTGAGCGTGGTGAGCGGGATGCCAAACGGGTTGTAAGGATTGGTCGCCGGAAGCGTGAGGCCCTCTGTCGAGTAGGTGATGACGCCGGGCGTGAAGGCGTAGTAGGTGGAGTTCTTGGAGAACGTCAGCGAGCCGAAGGCCTTGAAGCTGTCGTTCAGCTCGTGCTCAAAAGAGGTGTAGTTGCTGATGTAGTCATACGCCGGGTAAACCTGAAACGTTTGGGCGAAGTCGTAGCGGTTTTCGTTGCCGATGAGCACGGCGTTGGCGTTGGCGGGATTGGCCGGGGCGGCCACGAACCTCGACAAGGTGGGCGAGTTGGTGGGCGCGCCACCGTTGATGACGAAGGTCCAGCTCCCGACCGTCGCCGCGACATTCGGGAACGCAATGCCAGCCGCAGCCGCCTGCGCGCGGGTGAGCGACAGGTTGGCGGGGAAGTTCGACGGGGAGTTCTGGTTCAGGCCCTTGTTGGTGCCGAGGTAGCTGTAGTCCGTGGTGGTGACGCCGTAGTCGCGGAGGAAGTTGGAATTGGAGGACTTCGCGTCGATCGCGGTCATGATCTTGGTCTTGCCGCTGCCGACGCCGGCCACGATGCTGACCTGTTTCACGCCGGTGTCGCCGCCGGAATTCTTGAGGGTGTTGCCATAGTAGAGGCTCGTGGAGAGGCCGCTAAAATTGCTCTTCAACTTGATGTTGAGCACGCCGGTGATGGCATCGGAGCCGTAGATGGCGGAGGCGCCGTCCTTGAGGAGTTCGATGCTCTCGATGGCGGCGGCGGGCAGGCTGTTGAAGTCGAAGACGGAACGGGTGCCGCTGTTCGGGCTCTGGAGCGCATAGGGGACCGCGCGGCGGCCATTGACGAGCGTGAGGGAGCGCTGCGCACCGAGGCCGCGAATGTTGGCCGTGGAGGCTCCGCGCTGGAAACTCGCCGTCTGATAAATCGAGTTGGCCGTGCCGGAGTTGAACGGCATCGATTGGATGAAGTCGCCGATGTTCACGTAGCCCTTGGCCTCGATGTCCTGGATAGTGAAGGTCTCGACGGGCGCGGGGGTCTCGTAGTCGAGGCGTTTCACGCGGGAGCCGGTGACCTCGAATTTCTCGAGAACCTTGGGCTCGTCTTTCTTAAGGTCGATCGTCTTGGCAGCGGGTGTCTGCGCGCTCAGGGCGCCGACGCTCAATAATGCAATAAGGCCGAAACGTGCAGCCGCATTCGCGGCCGACAGGAGCGGAGTGTTCATAGCTTGTGGTTTGGTGTGTTGAGGTGTCCGTCAGCCGAAGTTGTGGTGGCTGCCGTTTGTGTTGACGGGATATGACACAGGCAGGGGTGGCGGATATGCAACGCCGAATTCGCACGATTGTCGCGGCGAGGCAGGGCACGGCACAGCACGGGCGAAAAAAAACGGAGTCCAGGGTCACTCAAATAAGGCGTCGTCCGCGGCGGCACTTGTCCGTTTACGTTTGCGGGCACCGGGCGGAATTGATGTTCGTTTTTGGTGGCGCAGCACTCATCCCCCGCCGGGCCCAGGCCTGAAGTTACGCGCTGGCAGGATGCCGGCGGGGTGGCGCTTATTTTCTGCGCCACTTTTCTCGCCTACCTGCCAGCCCTCAATGGCGGGCTCCTTTGGGATGACGATGCGCACGTCACGAAGTCGAGTCTGCAATCCCTCCAAGGCTTATGGCGCATATGGTTCGAGCCGGGAGCGAGCCAACAATATTATCCGATATTGCACACCGCATTTTGGGTGGAGCACCGCCTGTGGGAAGAGGCCGTGCTGGGCTACCACCTGACGAATGTCCTGCTCCATGCCACGGCCGCTTGCCTGCTGGTGGCTATCGTCCGCCGGCTTTTCAATCCCAGCCAGATCGCTTCGGCTGTAACGATCCCGGAGTCGAAGGGAATGACGAGTCCCCGTTCACCGGCCGGGCGCTACGCCGGGGCGGAGTGGCTGGCCGGATTTATTTTTGCGCTGCATCCGGTCGGCGTGGAATCGGTGGCTTGGATATCGGAGCAAAAAAACACGCTTTCGGCCGTTTTCTATCTGGGCGCGGCGCTGACCTACCTGCGTTTTGATCAGGATCGCCAATGGACGCGGTATTGGCAGGGGTTCGCACTCTTTGGGCTGGCGCTGCTGAGCAAGACCGTCACGGCGACCCTGCCCGCGGCCTTGCTGGTCGTCTTCTGGTGGCAACGGGGTCGGCTCGACTGGCGTCGAGATATTCTACCGCTGCTGCCGTGGTTTGTGCTCAGCGCAATCGGAGGTCTGATGACGGCATGGGTCGAGCACGCTTTCTTTGTCGCCGTGCAGATCAGCAACGGCGCGCCCGGCCCGGAATATTCCCTCACGTTGCTGGAGCGCGGGCTGCTCGCCGGGCGGGCACTCTGTTTCTATGGCGGTAAACTGGCGTGGCCCGGGCAACTCATGTTCACCTATCCGCAATGGAACGTGAACGCGACGACCGCCTGGCAATATTTTTTTCCGCTCTCCGTGGCAGCGCTCGCGGTGGGGTTGCTGCGGATCGCCCGGCGATACCGGGGCCCGCTGGCCGGTTTTCTGTTTTTTGCCGGCACGCTTTGTCCCGCCTTGGGCTTCATCAACATCTACCCGTTCATCTATTCCTACGTCGCGGATCATTTTCAATATCTGGCGAGCATCGGCCTCATTGTCCCGTTCGCGACAGGTCTGGCCTGGGCCGCGAATGCGATGCCGGGTGGCAGGCCCCGAGGTCTGGCTCGCGCGGGAATCGCGGCGCTGGTATCGATGCTCGGCGCGCTGACATGGCAACAAAGCGGCATGTATCGCGATGTCACGACGCTCTACCGGGAGACTCTGGCGCGCAATCCCACGAGCTGGATGGCCCATGGCAATCTGGGCCTGATTCTGGCGAAGAACCCGGATAGCCTGCCCGCTGCCTTGACTCATTTCAAGGCGGCCGTGCGGCTCAAGCCCAGGAACGCCGAGCTGCACAACTATCTGGGCAGCGCATTGGCGAGAATTCCCGGCCGCAAGGCGGAGGCCATCGCCGAGTTTGAAACCGCGCTACGCCTGAGCCCGGATTTTCCCTACGCCCACGTGAGTCTGGGCGTTGCTTTGCTGGACATGCCCGGGAGCATGGCGGAGGCACTGGCGCATCTGGAAACGGCCGTGCGGCTCAAACCTGAATTGGCGGACGCGCATCATCTGCTGGGTTGCGCGTTGGCGAAAATTCCCGGACGCGAGGCCGAGGCCATCGCTAAATTTGAGCAGGCGCTGCGAATCAATCCCCTTCTGTCCGATGCGCACAGCAATCTGGCCATCGCGTTGGAGCGCATTCCCGCGCGCAGATCTGAGTCCATCCCGCATTTTGCAGCGGCGGCGCAGCTCAGTCCCGCCTCAGCGACTGCGCACTTTAACTACGGATATGCCTTGGCGGAAATTTCGGGGCGATTGCCGGAGGCAATCACCGAATTTGAGTCCGCGCTGCGCATCGATCCGCGACACACCGAGGCGCAATTTTCCCTCGGAGTTATGTTGGCCAATCTGCCGGGTCGAAATCAGGAAGCGCTCGCCCATTTCGAGGCGACGCTGAGAATCAAACCGGATCATGCCGGTGCGCGGCAATGGATCGATGCGCTGCGTGGACCGCGTCGCTAGCCTCTGCTACTCCGCGACCAGATTCACCCGCACTTCCGCGCCGAGCGTCGGGAAACGCATCCAATAGCCGGCGATGGCCGCGGGCACGATGATAACTTTGGGGTTGTCAACCGCGGGCGAGTAATAGCGCTGGTTGTTTTCCACCTGCACGCGCCGACCGTTTGCCAGAGTGAATATCTGGCGCGACTCCCAGCCACGGAAGGTGCCGGGAATTGAACTCTCGATCATCACGGTTTCCGAAGCCGCGGTCGGCTTCATCCGCTCCTTCGCCTTCGTGAGAACGCTTGACCCGCCGGTGGATTTGCCCGCCTCAACCCTGGCCGCATCGACTCGCCTAGCCTCGGCCTTCGCCGCGTCCAGCTGGGCAGCTTTCGCCTTTTCCTCGGCACGAGCCACCTGCGCCTCGGCGGCCTGTTGGGCGGCCAGCGCCTCGGCCGCCGCACGGCGGGCGCTCGTGACCGTGCCCCGCTTGTAATCCTCGACCAAGGTATTCAGCCGCGCTCGCTGCGCCGGCGTCAGTCCGGACAGTCCGATCGCCGCGAGGTCTGCGGGCGACAAGGTGGAGGTGAAGTTTCCCTCATCCGCCGGGGCGGCACGGAGCCAGCACGCCAAAACCAAGCCGATGATAATGCATCGTTTCATGCCTCCTGCATACACGTCCGTCGGTGGAAGCTACAACGTCATTCCTCCTGACAAAAAACGGCAGCCCGGGTGGGCTGCCGTTGAGAGCGTGGCGTAAACTTCAGGTGCGGCTCAGAAGCGCTTCTTCAGCTCAACAAACATGAAGCGTCCGATGATGTCATAGGATGACTTGACCGTGTTGTTCTCGGCGGTGTTGCTGCCATTGCCAGGAACATACGGCGCCTTCTTGTTGAACACGTTGTTGGCCCCGGCCAGGATCGTCGTGTTGCGGAGCCAGTTCATGCCGAAATTCGGCAAGGTGTAGGATACCGTCGCGTCGGTCGTGAAGTAGCTCGGGGTCCTGGAAGCCTTGCCATTAAGGGTATAGTCATTCGTCGCACTGGCGCCGGCAAACAGGGTTCCAGGCACCGTGACTTTCGGAATGTAGTTCATGAACAACGAACCGGCGATCGATTTGTAGCTGTAGTTGACATAGGGCTTGATGATGTAGCTGGGAAGCAAGCCATTGGCACCGGCTCCACCGATCGTGCTATCGGTCATAACCCGGGCGAACTGGAAGTAGCGATCGCTCGGAGTCGCCCGGAACTTATAATCAAATAAGATATTCGCGCTGGCACCGACCCAAAAATTACCGCGGGTGTCCGTCTTGAAACGGTAGTCAACCGCGATGTCCAAGCCGCGGGTCTTTTGGTCGCCGGCAGGATCCTTGATGATCGACAGGGTGCCAAAATTGGTGTGATTGACCTGATTGGCAGTGTTGGAGACAAGGCGGGTTCCGTCGGCAAAGACAAAGCCGGCACCAAGTTTAAGCGGGTCTTGCGCGAAGTAAGAACCGGCGCCCTTGGCGTTCAAATCGGCCACGGCGGCCGTGTAGTCGATGCTGCCCACCTTGTCCTGTTTGATCGAATAGTAATCGACCGTAACGCTCAGGCCTTTGACCTGCTTGGGTGAATAGACGAAACCGGCCGTGTAAGACGTAGCCTTGGACGCAAGCAGGGTGGGATTGCTCAATTCGTTCGAGTTGCCCTGGACCACGATCATCCGGGTTGAGGAACCGCCCGAGCCCGAGCGACCGTCGCCCTGCCAAGTCGTAAAAGTCGGCGAGTTGCCCGCCGAAGGCCCGAAGAGGTCGAAGATGGAGGGTGCAATAAAACCCTTGGCGTAGGTGCCGCGAATCACGAAACTCTCGTTGAAGGGCAGCCAGCGGACGCCGACCTTCGGCGTGGTGGCGTTGCCACCCGGCTTGATCCGCTCCATGCGGTCGGCGAGGTTAATATCCACCGTATAAAGTCCCGGGACGTTCATCTTGGGTGAGGTCACCGGCACGCCCACTTCGATAAATCCACCTTCCGTGCGCCGCGTGCCACCGCCGAAGGTGGCGGCGCGATTGAAGCCGAGCGCGAGGCCGTTGGCAAAAAGCCCATCCACCGCGCTCGTGACTTCTTCCACGCCCGTGCTGACCCCGGCCGCGAAAGCCAAATCGCCGGCGGGAAGCGTGAAGAGCTTGCCCTTCACCTGGACGTTGATGGTGCGCAGCGTCGAGGATTGGTATTTGAACAAGTTGGTCCGGATCGAATTGAGCGTGGCGGGGTCGTTGAATCCCGGCAGTGCGAAAATATTATACACGGGCAAATTGTTACCCGCGGCGTCTTGCAGCACTGAGAGCGGCCGGCCGGCGGCGTTGTAAACGTAGTTTCCACCCTGGATGAGCGGAGTCATCAGCTGATTCACGTTCGCGCCGTTCGCGCCGCCCACGACATTTTGCGTCAGGCTGGCCCGGGAGTAGTTGTAGCTTGCTTCCCAGCTATACCGATCGCTGAAATCTCCCTTGAGGCCGCCCACAAATCGGAAAACGTTGTTTTCGAAATTATTGGTCCGCTTGCCCAGTTCTTCCGTCCGGGTCCGGACCGACGGAGCCCCGGCCGGCTGGCCAATCCCAATGATTATGCCGAAAAGATTGTAGGGATTGTTCGCCGGAATCACGAGGCTGTTGGCTCCACCCGCACCCACGCCCGAGATCGGTGTCGGGGCCAGCACCGAACCGGTATTCGTGGGGCGCATTCAAGGATCAATTCGAATTAGGGTTTGATATAAGGAGCTGATGGAAACGCTCGGCGGGGGAGGCGTCGTGGAGGATTTTGCGGGGGCGTTCGTTGAGCATGTCCTGGATGGAGCGGAGTTTTTGGTATGAGA
>JANXSC010000321.1 GCA_025352845.1 Opitutaceae bacterium | reverse complement strand
TCCGGTTCTGTTACGAGGGTCAGCCTAAAAAAATAAAATAAGATTTTTCGTAACACATCGACTCCGCGCCCGTATTAATGGGTACAAGGATTCACCTTGGGTAAAAGGCAGGAGAGGCTCTAGAATGTCTGGAATGAAAACTCCCATCATATTAGGTATTTGGCTCTTGTTTGGCCCTCTTTACGGGGAAGAGCTGCTTAGCCTTGATAAGGCAGTCTCGACTGCTTTAAACTCCAATCCTGATATCTTTGGGAGCCGAGCTCGAGCAAATGCCGAGCACAGTCAGGTGTGGAGTCAGGCCACTCTCGCTAACCCCAAATTTGGGCTTATGCACGAAAAAGATCTGTACTCGATGGGTACGATGCACTCCTTTTCCGTGAGTCAGGAAGTTCAATTTCCAGTGAAATATTATCTGATGGCTTCCGCGCAAAAATCAAAGGCGAGAGGTTTTGATCAAGTCGCTCAATTGAAATCTCTTGAAATCAGACAGCGAGTGATCACAGCCTACTACAGTCTTTGGAGTGTCGATAAAATCGCGGACCTCCTTCAGGCCCAGAAGGAAACGCTACGACAAATCGCACGCATTGCCGAAACTCGTCATTCCACGGGGGGAGTTCCCCAACAAGATGAAATGAAAGCGCATGTTGAGCTCACTAAATTAGAGAACGACCTTTTCATGATCAGCGAAGAACGCGAATCTCTCGCGGCTGAACTCAATGCGCTCGGTGTTGTAGGTATCGGTCGAGAGATACCACGGAAAGCCGTCGCGGAGCTGGCGCACGGTGGCGAGGCCGCGGATGTTCACCTGATTGCCGCCGCGATTGCCGAGGACGGCGCCGACGGTGCCGAGATCGTTGGCGATGTTCTCGGCGCTCATCGCGAAATCGACGGCGTCGAAATAACTATTGAGCGCGAGGTCCTGCAAAAATTCCTGCGTCATCACCGAGATGGAGTTGGGCAGGTTCTCGAGTTTTTCGTTCGTGCGCGTGCCGGACATCGCGGTGGAGGCGACGTAGCCGATGCCCTTCTCAGCCGAGACCTCGAAGACGGAGAGGGTTGACGGGATCGCCGGCATTGGACGCGGCGACATCGGTGGGCGGAGGCTTGGGGGCCGTTTGTGCGAGAGACAAACGGGTAACGCGAGCCAACTGGTTGCGACGACTCGGACGAACGTGCGGGGTGACGGCGTCATGGGGTTTGGGGTGAAACGGCGAGCAGTCCGCTACGGAGCGTTCTTCCTGAAAACCAAAATGTGCTGCCGCGGCAGCGTCGCGACGGTGCGGTCGAACGTCACGGGATGCACGCTCATCTCCTTTTTCACCTGCGCCTCGGTCATCTTGTGCAGCTTCTTGATCGGCACGGCGGGATCTTCGCCGCGGTATTCGACGAGCACGAGGCGGCCGCCGGGCTTGAGCGCCGCGATCATCGAGCGCGCCATCTCGTAGGGGAAATCCAGCTCGTGATAGACATCGACGAGGATGATTGTGTCGACGGCGTTGGCCGGGAGGCCGGCGTCCTGCACCGTGCCGAGCACGGGCCGCACGATTTTTTCCACGCCGCGCTTGCGCATCTGCACCATCAAGATGTCGAGCATCTCCTGCTGGATGTCGGTCGCGTAGATGCGCCCGCGCTCGCCGACCTGCTGCGCCATGCGCCAGGAAAAATACCCGCTCCCCGCGCCGACATCCGCAACGCTCTCGCCCGGTTGCAACGCCAGCGCCGTCAGCAACAGATCGGTGCGCTCCTCCTCCTCGCGCTCCGGCCGCTCAAGCCAGCCGGCGCCCTGATGCCCCATGAAGTGTGCAATCTCGCGGCCGAAATAGATTTTCCCGATGCCATCGCGGCTCGCTTTCGCGCTCGTGTCGTAGCGCGCCTCGGGCGGGCGGGCGTCGGGCGGGCGGGCGTCGGGCGCCGCGCGGCCGGCAACGAAAATAAAACTCAACAGGCAAACAAGCCGGGCGGCATTTTTCAGGGCGCGCATTGTGGGAGGGGTGTCGCACTCATAGCAAGATTCGGGCGATTGTCCATCGTGCGGCGGGTTTGGAATTCCTCGGCGCGCAAATCAGGTTTTGAGCAGTCGCGGAGCGACGGAGCGAAAGGAGCCGTGGGCTTCAGCCCACGGAACCGTTGGGAAAACCGGGGGCGTCGCGGAGCGACGCTTGAAGTCTGCCATTACGCTCAGGCGGCGCTCCGCGACGCAAAATACCGCCGCACAAATTCCGTGGGCTGAAAGCCCACGGCTATGGTCAAGCCTCGCTCCGCGAGGGCGGCCGAGTCGCACAAAAACTGATTTGCGCCCGCTTCCATGGCGCCGCCGGCCAGGCGATGAAAGTTTTCCCGAAACCCCTGCGGTCGAGGCCGCGACCGTAAAAACGGCCAAAGCCGGGTTGACCCGCGCCCGTTTGGGGCCGAATTGTAACCTAAACCTGCCCATGAACTCAGCCGATGATTCCCATCCGCATGAGCTGCCCCCGCTCAATGACAAGGAGCGCGCGCAGATGGAGCTTTGTTGGTATGAGGGAAAGATGCTCCCCTTTATTAACCTGCTGGCCGGGTTCGTCGAGCGGCACCGCGAGGAGATTTTCCGCGAGGCCGGTGGTGCGACGGAATCCACCGCCCTCCGCGAGGCGATCAAGCGGCTCGTTTTTCGCCGCGGTTCCGTGGCCATGGCCTCGGAGAATCGGGATCAAAAAGCTGAGATGGAGAAGGAGTGCTGGTATCGCGGCCAGGAAGGCGCGCACAACCGCTCGGATGTGAAGCTCAAATGGGCCGACAACTACGGCCGGGAGTGGCGCCAGTGGCGGGTGCGCGAATATCTCTTCGTGATCGACCGCTGCGAGGAGCGGTTGGTGGCACATCTGCTCGTGCCCGCCGGGTCGGACGATTCTGCAGCGGGCGACTGACGAGGGAGAGTCGCGGGTCCGGGGACGGTGCCGGCGTTGACGCCGTGAAATTTCGGGCGCAGCAAAGCGGATGCTATCCCGTCGTTTTTTTCTTTCAATTCTCGGTGCCGCCATGGTCGCGACATCGGCCGTAGCTCCGCTCAATGCCGCACCCGCGCCGTCGATCACCTACGAAGCCGAGCCCGGACCGGGTGCGGGGCGACACATTGTCTTCCTCACCGGCGACGAGGAATACCGCGGCGAGGAAGGCCTGCCGATGCTCGCAAAAGTCCTGAGCCAACGCCACGGCTTCAAGTGCTCCGTGCTCTTCGCACTCGACCCCGACGGCACGATCAATCCCGACAACAACAAAAGCCTCGGTGCCGCCGAGAAGCTCGCGACCGCCCACGGCCTCGTGCTGGCGCTGCGTTTCCGCCAGTGGCCGGATGCGGCGATGAAATTGTTCGCCGATGCCGTTGCGCGCGGCGTGCCCATCGTGGCGCTGCGCACGAGCACGCACGCGTTTCGTTTTCCCACCGGGCATCCGACGGCCTACGCGGCCTTCAACGATTTCGGGCTCAACGTGCTCGGCGAAAACTGGGTGAGCCACTGGGGCGCCAACCGCCGCGGCGCGACGCGCGGCCTCATCGAGCCCGGCGCCGAGGGCGATGCAATTCTCCGCGGGGTGACCGACATCTTCGGCGACTCCGGCGTCTATGAAACGCATCCCACCGCCGACTCGAAAATCCTCGCGCGCGGCCAAGTGCTCACCGGTATGAAGCCGACCGACGGCCCCGACACCACGCAGCGCAAGGTCCGCCACGCCGACAAAATCGAGCAGGGCATCAACGACCCAATGATGCCCATCGCGTGGACGCGCCTGAATCAAAACGCCAACGGCAAAACCAACCGCGTCTTCTGCACGACGATGGGCGCGGCCACGGATTTGGTGAGCGACGGCCTGCGCCGCATGGTCGTCAACGCCGTGCTCTGGGGCTTCGAGCTGCCCATCCCCGCGCAGACCGACGTGCGCTTCGTCGATCCTTACGAGCCCGCGCCCTACGCCTTCAAAGGCTACCGCCGCGGCCTCACGCCTGAGGATCACGCGCTGGGGAAGACGCTACGCGTGGGCGCGCCGATTCCATCAGCAGCACCGAAGTCCGCGAAGAAAAACTGACGGCGACGCCCACTTTGTCCTTGTCCGTCAACACTGTGGCTTCGCTCCGCGCAGAGTGACCGAAAATAATTCCGGGGTTTCGGGTTGGACGAATGTTTTCCGACCGCCGGGGCGCTTGACCTTCGGGCTCGCCTGCGGCGGAGTAGCCTTGCAATTTCGCGGCGATGACCCAGCCCTCCGCCACTCGCGCCGCGCCGCAATCTGACTCGCCCTGCCCGTGCGGGAGTGGGGTCGCATTCGGGAAATGTTGCGGCCCGGTTTTGCAACAAGAGCGTGTGCCCGCGACGGCCGAGGAGCTGATGCGCTCGCGTTTCACGGCGCACTTCATCGGCGACTACCGGCACCTGCACCTCACTTACCTCGACACGGCGCGCAAGCCCTACGTCGAGGAGACGTCGGACGGCGGCGAGCTGAAGTGGACGCGTCTCGTGGTCCACGCGCACGAGACCGGGCCGAAGCCCGACGGCGCGATCGTGGATTTCTCGGCGTATTACGCGGAGGGCGGTGGCGAGCAGGCGCTGCACGAAAAGGCGGAATTTAGGCGGATCGACGGCGCGTGGTTTTATGTGAAAGCGCTGCGGCTCGGACCGGCGCCGGTGAAATCCGCGCACCCGAAAATTGGCCGCAATGATCCGTGCGCCTGCGGCAGCGGGAAGAAATTCAAGCACTGCTGCGGGCGCTGAGGCGCGTGGGAGTTTTTTGCGCTGACGAATATGCCCCGTCTCAACCGCCGCCAGTTTCTCCGCGCGACTGCCGGCGCGGCGTGCGCGTTTTCCATCGCGCGGGGACAGAGCGCGGCGCCGGTGCTTGGGCACGGGAAGTTTCGCTATCGCGTCGTGCCCGGCTGGGGCTTGCTCGGGGCGGACACGCCGGTGAAAGACTGCCACGGCATCGTCTGCGACCGCGAGGGGCACATCATTCTCCTGACAAACCACACGGCCAACAACGTGATCGTCTATGATCGTGCGGGGCGGCTGATGCACAAGTGGGGCACGGCGTTTCCCGGCGCGCACGGGCTCTCGATGGTCGAGGAGCGCGGCCGCGAGGTGCTCTTCATCACCGATCTCGCGACGCATCGCGTGGCGAAGACGACGCTCGACGGCACGCTGCTCGACGAGTGGCGCTGGCCGGAGAGCACGGGGAAATACGAGAAGGAAGACCAGTATCGGCCGTCTTGGACGCTGCATTTGCCGGGCGGGGAATTTTTCGTGCTCGATGGCTACGGTCGCGACTACATCGCTCACCACGGGGCCGACGGGAAATTCCAAAAAATCTTCGGCGGCGCCGAGGGCGGCATCGTGCACTGGGGGCCGCATGGTGGCATGGCGGATGTGCGTGACGCGAAAAATCCCACGCTGCTCATCGCGATGAGCGACCAGCAGCATCTGCTCCGACTCTCGCTCGACGGCCGCAAGCTCGCGCAAATCGATTTGCCGGGCGGCAATCCGCGCCAAATCCGGCTGCACGACGGCCACTTCTTCGTCGCGCATCTCTCCGACAACTGGCTGAAGGATCGCGCGAGTCGTGGTTTTGTTTCGGTGCTGGATTCGGAGCTACGCGTCGTTTCCAACCTTGCGGGCTCTCCGCCGATTTATGGTGACGACGGAAAACTCCAGCCGATGCGCAATGAGGGCGGCGTCTTCACGCACCCGCACGACGTGATCGTCGATCGCGAGGGCTCGGTTTACGTCGCGCAGTTTTCCTCGGGCGCGACCTATCCGATCAAACTGGAGCGCGTCTGACGGGGCTCACTCGCTCGGCGTGGTGTCGCTGGCCAAGACGATCAGCCAGCCGCTCTTGTCGTCGACGAAGACCATGGTCGAGGCGTTGTGGCCGGGGGCCTCGACGGCGTCGGCCCGCGCCGTGACCACGTCGCCGAAATCGGCCAGCGTGGCGGAGGGTCGCGGCTGATGCAGCACGACGAGAGCAATCGCCGCGGCGGCCGCGGCCCCGAGGGGCAGGGACAACCAGGCGAAAAGATTACGGCGCGGGCGCGCGAGAGCGGAACCGGTTTCCGCTCCGCCGCGAATCCGCCGCCGCACCGCGTGCCACTCGTGCTCCGCGTCGGGCACGATGGCCCGCACGGAGTCGCTGCGCCACGCCCCGAGGGCTGCGGCGAGGTTGTCCCGGATTTGCCGGCACGGCGCGCAGTGCGCGAAGTGGCGATCGAGAGCGGCGCCGGGGATTTCTCCCGGTGCGCCATCTCGGGCGGCAAAGATCTCGGTTTGGGCCTCGTGGCAGTTCATGGCGTGAAAGATGGGGGCGATTTACCGTTTAGCGGTTCCAGCCACCGCGATAGTCGCGGTTGCGATCATAGGCGTAACCGTAGCCGTGGCTGCGCGGGGCGCAGTGATCGGCCTCGATCCACACGCGGTCGGTGCGATAGGTGAAGTAGCCGGGTTCGCACACGCGCTCGGCGCGGCCCCAGCGGTTGTGGGCGATCACGATGCGCTCCGGGATCCAGATCTTGACGACGACTTCCTCCCAGTAGCCGCGCGGGGCGACGGGTGCATACACGATGGTCGGGGGCGGTGCGTAATCGACCGCGGGCGGCACCACGCCGTAGGCGGGAAGGCTGACGTTCAAACCGAAACTAATGCGGGTGTCGGCCCGGGCCGAACTGGTCGCCACAGCGGCGGCCGAAACGAGAAGGGCGAGTGCGATGGTCTTCATGGTGTTTTTCCTCCGGTTGAGATTCGCCCCCTGAGACGCAGCGCGATCGGGGCATATTCATTTTTCTTCACGGGCGAAAACCCATCGCGCTTGAGCACCGCCTAGCGGGCGATGAGGAGGATGACGGGCACGTCGCCATCTTTTGCACTACGCCGGCTGAGCACGGCGGGCACACCCGGATTGAGCGTGAGCGTCGTGCGGAGGACGACTTCGGAACCGTTCATCCAAAATACCTTCAGGCTGAGCCCCTCACCGGGATCATCCTCCAGTTCGAGGCGATGGTTGCCGGCAAACGTGATCGTGGCGCGTCCCCCATTGGGCAACGAGGCAGTGCCTTCTGTGACGTAGCGAAATGTGTCGAACTTCAGATTGTCGAGCAGGCCGGCCTCGTAGGGCGCGAGTTTGCGGTCGATGCCGCCCTTCTTGTTCGAGGCGGTGATCAAAATCGCGTGGACGGTGACCGACTTGGCCGACTTTGCGGACTTGGGCGCGGGTGCGGCGGGAGCGGCGGGCGAGAGCGCGACGGCGGCGAGCACGAGCGCGAGGGTGAGTGGGATTATTCGCATGGCTGATCTCCTAGTTTTTGCGCCAGCTGGCGGCGCGCGTGAAACAGACGGGACATGACGGTGCCGCGGGCGATGCCGAGGTTCGCGGCGATTTCATCATAGGAAAGATTCTGAATCTCGCGCAGCGCAAGCACGGCGCGGTGTTTTGGGGGCAGGGCGGCAATCGCCCGCTCGAAGCGCGCGCTGCTTTCGCGCCGCTCCAGATCCTGCCGCGGATCGCTGGTGTCGGCGGCCTCGGGTGCGGCGGCCACGCGATCGGCGGTGCCGCCTTCGTCACCGGTGTCGGACGCGAAAGGAATAAAACGGCTGAACCAGCGCTTGCGCGCGCGGAGCTGATCGATGGCGCGGCGTGTGGCGATGGGGTGGAGCCAGGTGGAAAACTTCGCGTCGCCGCGAAACGAACCGATGTTTTTCCAGACGGTGAGCCAGATTTCCTGGCAGACATCGCGCGCGCCGTGCTCGTCGCGGAGCATGGAATTAACGAGGCGAAACACCGGCTCGTAGTGATTGCGCATGAGCGTGCCGAATGCATCCTCGTCGCCCGACTGCGCGCGCTGCACGAGTGCGCGCTCGGCTTCGGGGGTGATTTCAACGGCGTCGGCCACGGGAATTTCGGCGCAGGGTGGGGGAGGTTGGCGGGTGCGTCGCACATGCGGCGTGGGACGCTCGCGCCTCACCGGGTATTCACGCGCGGGCGGCGTCGCGGCGGACGTTTGCTGCTTGGCGGGGCGGGCATTCGGGCTTTGCTGATCCGAAAGATGTTCACGGGTATCGTCGAAGAAACAGGCAAGGTGCTCGCATTCGAGCCGAAAGCGGAGGCATGGAGCCTCACCGTCTCGGCGCGGACGGCGCTCGCGGACCTGACGCTGGGCGACAGCATCGCCATCAACGGCTGCTGCCTCACCGCCGCGGCGAGCGATGCGAACTCGATCCGGTTCGATGTGCTGGAGGAGACGCGCCGGCTCACGAATTTTTCCGCGCTGCGACCGGGCGCGAAGGTCAACCTCGAGCGCAGCCTGCGCTTCGGCGGCAAAGTCGGCGGGCACTTTGTGACCGGCCACATCGACACTCTCGGCGCGATCGAGGTCTTCGAGGCGCGCGGGAAGGATCATTACCTACGCATCGGCGTCGGCCGGGAGCGCATGAGGCTCGTCGTGTCCAAGGGCAGCATCGCGATCGAGGGCATCTCGCTGACGGTGGCGGAGGTGATGGAAGCGGCCTTCGCCGTCTGGATCATTCCGCACACGCTCGCGGTGACGAACCTCGGCGAGAAACGCCGTGGCGATCCGGTGAACCTGGAATTTGATCTGCTCGGCAAGCATGTGGAAAAACTACTCGCGGCGCGGACCACCTGAAACCGATGCGCCATGCCCTGAATGTCCTCGCGGATGAGTTGCGCCGGTTGAAAACGGCGGGCGTGAAACACGTCGCGGTGTCGGACGAAGCGATCGCGACGTTGCGGCGGGTGATCGCGGGGAAAAAGGCGAAGGGAGAAGAGAGATGCGAAAAACCGGAACCGTTGAAGCCGGCTCTGATGGTAAGCGCGCCAGCGGTTCCTCTTCCCCATCTCCCATCTCCCATCTCCCATCTCCTCCCAACCGCGCCAGCGGTTTCCCTGCCCCCGGGCGACAAGGCCACGCGCTGGGCCGCGCTCCTCGATTTGGTGACGAACGACGCCACGTGCCGCGCCAACGTGCGGCCCGGAAAAAAAATCGTGCTCGGCGTCGGCTCCGTGGACGCGAAGATCATGTTTGTGGGGGAGGCGCCGGGGGCGGAGGAGGAAATTCAGGGCGAGCCGTTCGTTGGGCCGGCGGGGCAGTTGCTCACCAAGATGATTCAGGCGATGGGCCTGAAGCGCGCGGACGTTTACATCGGCAACATCATGAACTGGCGGCCGCACATGCCGACGGTCGACGGTCGCGAACAGGCCGGCAACCGGCCGCCCACCGAGGCGGAGATGCGCTACTGCCTGCCGTATTTGCGCGCGCAAATCGAAGTCGTGAACCCGGACTTGCTCGTAGCGCTGGGCAAGACGGCGGCGGAGGGGCTGATCGGATTTCGCACGTTCAAGTCGCTCGGGGAGATTCGCGGGCAGTGGCGCGACTTTGGCGGGAAGTCGCTCATGGTCACTTACCATCCGAGCTACCTGTTGCGCCCGCCGGTCGACAACCGCAAGAAACGCATCGTGTGGGAGGATCTGCTGAAAGTCATGGAGCGCGCCGCGCTGCCGATCTCGGAGAAACAGCGGGGTTTCTTTTTGGACAAATGAAAAACGCGCTTCGCTCGCTCGCGCTGGCCGTGGCGCTGGCAATCTCCGGGGCCAACGGTGGCGCGGCGGAGGCGCCATTTGATTTCGCGGCGCTGCGCGCCCGGGCGAAAGCGCTCGCGGCCGCACCCCATGTGGCGCGCAGCGGTGAAGTGCCGGGGTGGCTCCGCAATCTGACTTACGACGAACTGCGGCAGATCGAGTTCGACGGCAACGCGTCGCTCTGGAAGCGCGAGGGGCTGCCGTTTCAGGTGCAGTTTCTCCATCCGGGGTTTCTCTACGACCAGACCGTGCGCATCTCAGAGTTGAACGGCTCGCGCGCCGTGCCGCTGCCGTTTCGCCGGGAATATTTCAACTATCGCGCGGCACGGGCGGGCGACCTGCCCACGGGGATGGGCTTCGCGGGCTTTCGTGTGATGGCTCCGCTTGATCGCCCGGGCGGGGGGATGAAGGAGGCGGGATCGTTTTTGGGCGCGAGCTACTTTCGGTTTCTCTGCGCCGGCGCGGGCTACGGGCTCTCGGCGCGCGGGCTCGCGCTCGACACGGCGGCGGCGGGGCCGGAGGAATTCCCCGGGTTTACCGAGTTCTGGCTGGAGCGACCCGAACCGGGGGCCACGAGCCTCAACGTGCTCGCGCTGCTCGAAAGCGAGAGCGTGGCCGGGGCCTATCGCTTCACGATCACACCGGGCGCGGACACCGTCGTGCGGGTGAAGGCCGCGGTTTACCGGCGAAAAAACTCCTTGGTCTTCGGGCTCGCGCCGCTCACGAGCATGTTTTGGCGCGGCGAAAACACCAACGCGCTCCTCGAGGACTACCGGCCCGAGGTCCACGATTCGGACGGGCTGCTCATGCACAACGGCCGCGGCGAGTGGATTTGGCGGCCGCTGGAAAATCCGCGGCACGTGCGCGTCGCGACGTTTGCCGACGAGAACCCGCGCGCCTTCGGCCTCCTCCAGCGCGACCGGAATTTTGAAAATTACCAGGATCTTGAGGCGGCCTATCACGCGCGCCCAAGCGCCTGGATCGAGCCGGTTGGGCGTTGGGGGCGCGGGGGCGTGCGGCTCGTCGAGCTGCCGACGAAGGACGAGTTCAGTGACAACGTCGTGGCCTTTTGGTCGCCGGAAAAACTTCCGCCGCTCGGCGAGCCCGTCGAAGTCGAGTATCGCCTGCATTGGTTCCTCGACCAAATCAGGCCGCCGGCGGGATTTGTGCGTGCGACGCGCCACGGCAAATCGGCCTACTACGAGCCGGGCCTCGAACGCTTCGTCGTCGATTTCGACGGAGCCCAGCTCCAGTCGCACGGCCCCGAGGCCGGAATTGAACATGTGCTCACGGTGGGCGATGGCGCGAAGTTGAATCACGCCGCGCTGCAAAAAAATCCCGTGAACGGCACGTGGCGCGTGGCGTGCACCCTGAAGCCCGACGGCAGCGGCCGGCCCGTCGAGCTGCGGTGTTTTTTACACCGTTCCGGGCAGGTGCTGACGGAGACGTGGTCCTACCTCTGGCAGCCATGAATGCCCCCGAGTCCGCGCCGGATGCCTTTGCATTGTCCGCCGCTTTTCGGCCGGCGACCGGCACGATGGACGAATGGAACGCCGCCTACGTGCGCGTCGAAGACTACCTGCGCGCGCATCGCATTCACAATCGGCTCCATCAAAGCCGCCTGATTCTACAGGTGCTGGAGCGCGCGGCGGTGCAGCACGCCGAAAGTCCCGCGGCCAATCCGTCCGCGCTCGCGGCGCAGGAAGTCGAGGCGCTGATGGATGCGTGGTTCGCGGAGATGCTCGAGGAACGCGACCAGCCGCACGAACGCATCGCGGTCGACGGCCGGCTCGCGCTGCTCCTGTGCGACGGCGCGCGCCGCTGGCCCTATGCGTTTCTGGACCGGCAGAAAATCCCGGCCGACTTCACCGAGGCGATGCGCACCGGCGTGATTCAGGCCGGGCCGGACCTGGCCGTCTCCAGCATGGTCCCGCGCCCGATCGATCTCGGGGCGATTCCCGAGGCGGCGGGCGAGACCATCGAAACGATCGAGAAGTGGCCGATCCTGCGCACGCTGCTCCTCTGGCTCATGTTTGCCGGTGCGCTCGCGGTGATTTTCCGGATGACGCGCTAAACCCGACCCATGCGCCTCTACCTCACCGATCGGATGGACAAACGCCGACTCGACCGCCGGCGCTTCCTGTTTTTTTCCGCGATCTTTGTCCTCACGAGCGTGGCGGCGTGGTTCATGGCGGACCTGCTCTGGCGCGACGGCCTGAGCGGCCTTGAGATCGCGCTGCTCACGCTGTTCGTGATTCTCTTTGCGCATGTGGCGGCGGGATTTTGCACGGCGCTCGTCGGGTTCTACGTGATCAACCGCGGCGGCGACAGCTCGCGGATCACGGCCACGGTCGCTCCGGGAGAAGACGCGCCGCTGGGCACCACGGCGATCGTGATGCCGGTGTTCAACGAAGATGTGAGCCGGGTCTTCGAGGGCCTGCGGGTCGTGTATCGCTCGCTGCAGGAGACGCACCGGCTCGAGCACTTCGATTTCTTCGTGCTCAGCGACTCCAACCAGCCGACGCAGTGGATTCAGGAGGAAGTCGCGTGGCTCGAGCTCTGCAAACAGGTGGACGGGTTCGGGAAGATTTTTTATCGGAAGCGCCGCCACTCGATCAACAAGAAGGCGGGTAACGTCGCGGACTTCCTCCGTCGGTGGGGCCGCCGCTACCGCTACATGATCGTGCTCGACGCCGACTCGATCATGACGGGCCGGGCGCTCGTGCAACTCGTGCAGCTCATGGAACGCAACCCGCAGATCGGGATCATCCAGACCGCGCCGCGCATCGTGAATGGCGAGACGCTCTTCGCGCGCGTGCAGTCGTTCGCGAGCCGGCTCTACAGTCCGCTCTTTCTCGCGGGGCTCAACTACTGGCAGCAGCACGAAGGCAACTACTGGGGCCACAACGCCGTGATCCGGGTGCAGCCCTTTATCGAGCACTGCTCGCTGCCGGAGCTGCCGGGCAGCGAGCCGTTCGGCGGAAGGATTCTGTCGCACGATTTCGTCGAGGCCGCGCTGATGCGCAAGGCGGGCTGGGGCGTCTGGCTCGCTGGCGAGGTCGACGGCACGTATGAGGAAGGCCCGCCGACCCTGATTGATTCGGCGAAGCGCGACCGGCGCTGGTGCCAGGGCAACATGCAGCACGCGTGGCTGCTGGCCGCGCGCGGGTTTCGGCCCGCGAACCGGTTTCACCTGCTGATGGGCGTGATGGGTTACGTGTCTTCGCCGCTCTGGCTGCTCTTCATGGTGCTCTGCACGATCCATGTTTTTGCCCGGGGGAGTTCGCCGCTCGCCTGGCTGGCGCTGCGCCCGGAGGACACGACGTCGCTCTTCGGCTACCGCATTCATGTGCCCGAGGCACTCAGCCTTTTCGCGCTGACGCTGCTGCTGCTTTTCCTGCCGAAAATCGTGAGTGTCGCCGTCATGCTGGGCCGGCCGGAGGAAGTGCAGCGTTTCGGTGGGCGGCATCGTTTGGTGGCAAGCGCGCTGGCCGAGACGCTGGTCTCCGCGCTGCTCGCGCCGATCAACATGATGTTCAATTCGAAGTTCGTGCTCTTCACGCTGCTGGGGCAGGGCGTGTCGTGGGTGACGCAGCGCCGCGGGGCGGATGGCGACGGCACCGACTGGCGCGAGGCAATAATCACGCATGGCGGGCAGACGGTGTTCGGCGCGGTCTGGGGTGTGTGCGCCTACCTTCTCTCGCCGCCGTTTTTTTTCTGGCTGAGCCCGGTGGTGCTGCCACTCGTGTTTTCGATCCCGATTTCGATTTTGCTGAGTCAGGTGCGGGTGGGCCGGGCGCTGCGGCGCCTTGGATTTTTCCTCACGCCGGAGGAGAGCACGCCGCCCTACGAATTGAAACGCCTGCACCAAAATCTCGCCGAGTGCTACCGGCACCTTTCCCCGATCAAGCCGCTGCGCGCGGACTACGGGCTCATGCAGGCCGTGCTCGATCCCTACGTGAATGCCCTGCACGTGGCCTTGTTGCGGCAGCGCAAGCCCACCGAGGAATCGCGCGAGTGGTTTACCCAACTGCGCGTGCGCCTGCTGCGCGACGGCCCGGAGCGTTTCACGCCCAAGGAAAAGATGGCGCTGTTGCTCGACGCCGAGTCGGTCATCGCGCTGCACCGTGAACTCTGGAGTTGTCCGGCGGAGGAGCTCGCCGAATGGTGGCGGCTGGCCATGCGCCAATACAACGTGCTGACGACCGCGCCGACGACGGCGCTCTATCGGTAGCGGGCGGCATGCCACCCCGGGGGCCCACGCGGTGATAATTTTCGCGCGAAAAGGCAGTTTTTCTACAATGTCCGCGGCCAGACCTCCCAGCGCCTCTGGTCGCGCACGCTGCCGGGCGTCCTCGACGCGCGTCACCGCGACCTACAGCTACGATTCCGCCACCGGCGAAAACACCGGCATCAATCGACAACCACGGCACATCCGCCGTCACCACCACTTCCACGCGCTCCGCGCCGACCGACAGCACGGGCGATGTCACCGACCCGCACGATTGCCCCCACAACCGCGCCGGAAGACCGCTTTCCAGGCTTGTCGCGCGGAGCGGTTCCTTCAACTTGGACGCACCGAGAACCATCCGTGTTCCGAACGGCGGATTCACAAAAAACCGCACGCCAGCACTGCTGCCATCCCCATGCTGACCTCGCTCCACACCAGGCCCCGTCGTTTGCTTGCTGCGAGCCGGGGGCGTCTCTACTGTCAAGAGTAGAGGATTGGACGGAGTGGGGGTGAAAGCGGCCGGCCGGCAACTCAGTAAAACACCGTGCGATCAAGACTGCGGTATTGGATCGCTTCGAGCAAGTGCGGGGCCTCGATGCGCTCCGCTCCCGCGAGAGCGGCGATGGTGCGCGCGACTTTCAGGATGCGGTCGTAGGCGCGGGCGGAGAGGGAGAGCTGCTCCATCGCCTGCTGCAACAGATCGCCGAGCGTGGAGTCGATGACGCAGTGTTTGCGGATCTGCGCGTGCGTCATGCGGGAGTTGGCGGTGATCTTCGTTCCGGCGAAGCGTGCGTGCTGGCAGGTGCGTGAGGCGTTCACCCGCTCGCGGATTGCGGCAGAGGATTCGCCGGGTTTTTCGTTGCGGAGTTTGGAGCGCGAGAGTGCCGGTGCCTCGATGTGCAGGTCGATGCGGTCGAGGAGCGGGCCGCTGATGCGCGCGCGGTAGCGCTGCACCTGGACCGGGGTGCAGCGGCATTCGCGTTTCGTGTCACCGAGATAGCCGCACGGACAAGGGTGTGTTGCCCAGTTGTCATCTGACACTGGTATGCCCGAAACCCAAACCATTAGGTTATCCTAATGAACCTGTTACGCTAGGAAACCACGTCCGAAAACGTCGGATGGACATGCGTCTGTTTTAAAAAGGACGCGGACCGCCGAATCGGGTGGGTAGGCAAGCGCTCATCAATTGGGAGAGTGGTAGGTCAGAGCCTGAAATCCGCTTTATCCCCGGTATCATTGCGTTTCTGGGATATGACCCTCGGCAAAAACCGCGAACGCTCGGTGAGCGGCTGATGGCCTTCCGTGTGACGAAAGGATGGGCGCGCCCAAGACTCGCCAAGGAGCTGCGGGTTGACCCGTCAACGTTAGCTCGATGGGAGGCCGGCAAGCGGCTGCTTTGGGGGAAGTATGTCGAAAGGGTCGTCGAGCTGCTCGGAGAAGCTGTTTCTGATGCGTCGACCATCTCCTAAAGCTCGGCTCAAGCGACCTTGCAAATCGTGGCGGAAAGCCGCAGCTAGACTCGAAATTGTCGGCTACCGCTGCCCCATACACTATGTTGCGCAACTCACTCGATCTCCGGCTCCGGCCGGGCTACGCCCGGCCTCCGCCGGAGATCGACAACCCAACCCGTTCCGCCAACCTCACCTAACTGCCCGGATTGGCGCAGGGGGTGGCTCGAAAAAGCGAATCCCGTCACAACGGCATCGTCGCCGCCACGCAGAATGCCTATGTGAAACTCCATCGCTTTCTCGTCGAGGACAGCCTCGTCGCGGTCGTGATAATGCCCGCCAGCGTCTTCAAGCCTTATTCCGGCGTGAAGACCAGCATCCTTCTCCTCGACAAGTCGCTCGCTCGCCGGACCGACAAAATCCTCTTCCTGAAAATCACCGCCGACGGTTTCGACCTCGGCGACAAGCGCCGCGAAATCGAAGCCAACGCAAATTTCCCCCCGTCTAGCAGCCTGTCGGACTTAGCCGCATACCTGGCCTAATTATTGCTATGCAATGGTATGCCGAAATTTGTGAATATCGACCGCGACACCCCGCTGCTGCTGCCGCCGGATTTGAGAGACTGGGTGCCGGCGGACCCTTTG
>JANXSC010000316.1 GCA_025352845.1 Opitutaceae bacterium | reverse complement strand
ATCTCCGACCTGCGGGCCACCGACTGGGCGACGATTGTTGAGGACAGCGGCGTGCCGCGGGACCAGATCGCAGCGGCGGCGGCCATTGCGCTGCGCTCGCGGGCGACAATCTGCTGCTGGGCGATGGGGCTCACGCAGCAGCCCGACGCGGTGGCGACGATTCAGCAGGTGGTTAATTTTCTCCTGCTGCGCGGCAGCATCGGGCGACACGGCGCCGGCGTGTGTCCGGTGCGCGGCCATTCCAACGTCCAGGGCGATCGCACGATGGGCATATTCGAGAAGATGCCCGACTGGTGGCTCGCGCGGCTCGATGCGGAGTTCGCGATGCGATCGCCGCGCGCGCCTGGGCTCGACACCGTGGAAACGATTCGCGCGATGCACGAGGGGCGCGTGAACGTGTTTGTCGCGATGGGTGGGAATTTTCTTTTGGCCTCGCCTGACACGGAGTTCACGGCGGAGGCGCTGCGGCGGTGCGCGCTCACGGCACATGTGGCGACCAAACTCAACCGCGCCCATCTGGTCACCGGACGGACGGCGTTGATCCTGCCCTGCCTCGGCCGCTCCGAGCGCGACGTGCAGGCGGGTGGCGAGCAGTTCGTCACGACGGAGGACTCGATGGGCATCATCAACTCCTCGCGGGGCAAGCTCGCGCGGGCGTCGGCGCAATTGCGCAGCGAGGTGGCGATCGTGTGCGGGCTGGCGCGCGCCGTGGGCGGGGTAGGGCGGGTCTCCGACCCGCCCTCGAAGATCCCGGGCGTGAAAGGGCAGGTCGAAGACCTGCCCTACTGGACGGCCTTTGAAACCGATTACGATCTCATCCGCGATCGCATCGCGCGCGTGGTGCCGGGGTTTGAAAATTACAACCGGCGCGTGCGCGAAGGTCCGTTCTCGTTGCCCAACGCACCGCGCGATCGGCGCGAATGGAATACGCAAACTGGGCGGGCCAACTTCGTCGTCGCACCGATCACGCGGCGTCCGCTGGCGGCGGGAGAATTCGTGATGATGACGATCCGCACGCATGATCAGTTCAACACGACGGTCTATGGTCTCGACGACCGCTACCGCGGCGTGTTTGGCGGGAGGCGGGTGGTGTTCATGCACGAGGCGGACATCGCGGCGGCGGGATTGCAGCAGGGGCAGTCGGTTGATCTCACGAACCGGCACGGTGGCGTGGAGCGAATCGCGCGCGCCTTCATGATCGCGCCGTATCGAATCCCGCGCGGCTGCGTGGCGACGTATTTTCCCGAGGCCAATGTGCTCGTGCCGATCGACAGCGTGGCGGCGAAGAGCAACACGCCGACGAGCAAGTATGTGGTCGTGACCGTGGCGCCGGCGCGCGGGTGATTGCGCCGGGTTTGGTTCGCGCGCGAAGATTCGTTTTTGGGCGCTGGCAGCGGAACTTTTCTGTGCTACCTTCCGTCACAAACAACACCATGAAAACCTCACATCTGCTCTTGGTTGGTTTTCTCGCCGCGAGCCCCGCGTTCGCGTTGCAGCCCGTGGATCCCAAGCTCACCGCGCGCGCGGAGGTCTTGTTCTTCGAGCCGTTGAAATTCACGGATGTCCGCGACCGCGCGATGGGCGACTCGAGCAACACGACTTATCTCGATCAAATTCGCGATCACCTGCTGGAGCAGGCCAAGTATTACGTGCCCGCGGGTCATAAGCTGAGCGTGACAATCACCGACATCGACATGGCGGGTGAATTCGAGCCGTGGCACGGGCCGCGGTGGGACGATGTGCGCATCGTGAAGGACATCTACCCGCCGCGGATCAACCTGAGCTTCCGGCTCACGGATGCCGAGGGCAAGGTGGTGAAGGAAGGCAAACGCGACCTCCGCGATCTGGCCTTCATGATGAAAATCACGATGAGCTTCCGCGACGATTCGGTGCGATACGAGAAAGCACTGCTCGACGACTGGCTGAGCAGCGACTTCGTGCGCGTGCGCAAGAAATGAGCGGCCGCACGGGATTTCCGTTCCAGTCTTGAGCAACCCGCCCGCGCCCAACGCCGCCCGCCTCGACAAGTGGCTCTGGGCCGTGCGCGTCTTCAAGACGCGCGCCCTCGCGACGGATGCGTGCCGTGCCGGGAGCGTGGCCGTCAACGACCTTGCCGCGAAGCCTGCCCGCGGCGTGCATGAGGGCGAGACAGTGACGGTGAAGCAGGGATTGTTTACGCGGACGCTGCGCGTGGTGAGCGTGCCGCGGTCGCGCGTGGGGGCGAAGTTGTTGGCGGAGTTTTGCACCGACCTCACACCGCCGGAGGAATTCGAGAAACTGCGCGAGCGCAGTCTGCATCAGGTGCTCGCGCGGGAAAAGGGCAGCGGCCGGCCGACGAAGCGGGAGCGGCGGCTGATGGATCGGTTGCTGGAGTGAAACGAAGGGAATCTGGAACTCAGAAATGCTGGGAAAAGGCTTCGCACGGGAGCTCCGGTTCCTGATTTCCTGAGTTCCTGAGTTCCGGATTCACGCATGAATGTCTTTTCCAAATTCGAGACCGAGCTGGCCGTCCGGCCGGACGACATCGATCTCTACCAGCACGTCCACTCGACGCGTTATCTCGACTACGTGCTGGCAGCGCGGTTCGAGCAGATGGAAAAGAATTATGGCATGTCGATGCAGGCGTTTGCCGACCGCGGGCTCGGCTGGTGGATGACGACGGCGAACATCCACTACAAGCGCCCGCTCGGTTGGGGCGACCGGATGACCGTGCGGTGTTGGATTGAAAATTTTTCCGAGACGGGGTGCCGGGTAGCGTTCGAGATTGAGAAGAATCCGACCGGCAAACGTGTGTGCGATGGGTATTGTGATTACGTGCTCGTGACCCTCGCGACCGGGCGCGCAACACCGATTCCCGAAGACGTGCGGGCGAAATACTCGATTTGAGTCCGAAAACGGCCGGCCGGACCGCCGCGGAGAATTCCCTTGCATTACCCGCCCCTCCGTGTGTCTTACCCTGCTTATCGTTAGAGATAGCGTTAGGTGACAGTTACTGGTGAGTCGTTGGCTGAGCGTTTGGCTTAAGTGATGATTTCGAAACCCAAGTTGGGAACGGACTGGCAGCAGACGAAGGATCTACGAGACATCACATGAGTAA
>JANXSC010000313.1 GCA_025352845.1 Opitutaceae bacterium | reverse complement strand
CGAGCAAGTGGTGCTCAGCACCCAGCACCAACTGATCGCCGCCAAGGTGGGCGCCTTCCAGCAAAAATTCAGCCGCGATACGTTCGCCGCCATCGATAACTTGGAGACGGTAATTTACGTCGACGTGAACGAAAAGCGCCTCGACGGATCGCCCAACCCCTACTTCAAGCGGCCTTACATTCAGGCCACGGCGCCGAACATCAACGCCAACCCCCAAAACAACACCATCGTCTCAGCCGACCTCGCCTACCAACTCACGCCGAGAATTCAGACGAAGTGGCTCAGCTGGATCGGTCAGCAACGCTTCGCCGTCCATGCGGAGGGAAACTACCAGGACGAACTCGCGTGGCGCAGCTCCGAGCGCGCGACCTCGCTGAACCACGCTTGGATCAACCCAGCCGCGGCCCTCAATCTGGTGAACGGACAGGCCATCGCAGAGCGCTTCTATCTCGGCGATGCCAACGGCCAGAATGTGGACTACGGCTCCTCCACGATCAACGACATCAATGGCACCTACCCGCTCACATGGTTCAACAATCGGACCAATCAGTGGGTCAATGACCCCGTGAAGATCGAGACGGTCTACGACAACGGCACCGGCACCCGGCGGCGCACCGAGATTCGGACTTTCAACGCCACCGCGCAGAGCTTCTTCTTTAATGATCGGCTCGTCCTGACCGGCGGTTTCCGACGCGACCGTTACCGCCAGCGCACCAGCGCCGGCGGCTTTGTTGACCCCAAGACCGGCTTGGTCGATCGGTCGAACACCAACACCTTTGGCCCCGTCGTGAACTATTTCCCGGCTGCGGGCGGTGGTCCCATCAACCTGCCCGGTTGGGCCGCCCAACAGGGCGATACGAAGACCTACGGCGCCGTCGTGAAGGTGTTCCCGTGGCTGAACGTCCACGTCAACAAGTCGGACAGCTTCGCGCCCCAAGTGGTGCGCCAGTCCGTGGCCGACACGGGCAACGTCCCCAACCCGCATGGTTATTCCACGGAGTGGGGGGTCAGCCTCGCTTCGCGCGATGGGAAGTTCAACGTGCGCGTGAATCATTTCCAGACCAAGGAACTTTACTCCCGCGGCAGCGAAGTCGGCACCCTCGGGAATCGCTACCTCGACATGGAAGGCCGTCCCGATGGCAGCAATAACATCCAGCTCTCCTCGTTCCGCTATTTCGCGACCCAGATCGCTCGCGGTCGGCTCGCGGCGCAGGGCGTCACCAGCCCGTCCGCCGCGCAGCTCGATCCGGCCGTGGCTAAATTGATGGGTTTTTCGGACGAGTTGTATACGCGCCTCATTTACTCGGGCCCGAGTCAGCCGCAGACCGTCGGCACGACCGATGTCAGCTCGAAGGGTTTCGAACTGGAGGCGACCTACAATCCCTCGCGCAATCTGCGGATGAAGTTCACGGGCTCCCAGACGCGCGCGCGCGACGATCAGGTTTCCCCGGAGATCTACAACTGGTGGCAGCAACGCATCCCGGTGTGGACCTCGCTGCGCAGCGACCTCGTCCCCGGCGACGGCAAGGGACCACTCTGGTGGGACACGATTCCGCCCAACGACAGCCGCACGCCGCAGACACGTTTCATTCAAGATCAGTTCGGCGCGTATTGGGCTGCAGCCACCAACGCCGGCCGGCCCCGCACGCAACTTCGCGAGTATCGTTTCGCGAGCATTGCCAACTATGACTTCACCGAGGGCCGGCTGAAGAACTTCAGCGTGGGCGGCGCAGTGCGCTGGGAAAGCAAAGCTTCCATCGGCTACAAAGCCGGCCCAGTCGAGACCAGCGGTCCCTACCAGGGCGCCGTCCTCTTCCTCGACAACAACAAACCCATTTGGGACAAGGCCCGCGGCTACCTGGATCTCTCGGCCGGCTACCGATTCAGGCTCTTTAGCGACAAAGTGCGGACCAAGGTCCAACTCAACGTGAAGAACGCCCTCGAAGGCGGTCGCATTCAGGCGATCGGCGTCAATCCCGATGGTAACGGCTATGCGTTCCGCATCATCGACCCGCGCCAGTTCATCCTGAGTGCCAGCTTCGAACTCTAACGGCGGCCGATCCCGAAGAACTCCGCAACCACGCTCGCCGCCTGCCGGGTCGATCCCCCGGAGGCGGCGTTGCCAGCGCGAGGCTGATTTCGCGCTGGCCGCCGGTCGTGCCAACGCCGCCGGCTGAATGGTCATAGCCTCATCTGACTCCTGCCCTGTTTCCTGAAATGAAAACCCTGATTCCATCTCCCGCGCGCGCGCTGTGCGCGTCTGCGTTGTTTCTCTCTGTCGCGCTGCTTACGGCGACGGCGGCCCAGACGCCGCCGGCCCGCCCGGCCGAAGAGATCATCGCGCTTCCCGAGTTCAGCGTCGCTGGCTCCGACGATGGGTGGGTCGCGACCAACGCCCTCTCCGGCACGCGCACTAACATTAATCTCCGCGATCTCCCGCGCTCCATTCAGGTGCTCACGAGCGAATTTCTCACCGACATCGGCGCCCTCACTCTGACCGACGCGACCGACTACATGGCGGGCATCACCAACGTCGGCGGCCAGGACCAAACCAACGACAACAACACCTACCAGGTCCGCGGCTTTCGCCAAAATAAACTTTACCGCAACGGCTACCGCGAGCCCTTCGCCGGCATGCTCTACGATTCCGCCACACTCGATCGCGTGGAGGTGTTGAAGGGCCCGAGCTCCCTGCTCGCCGGCGTCGCCGAGCCCGGCGGCATGGTCAACTCGATCTCGAAGACGCCGCGTCCCCGCCGCGAAACTTCGCTCTCCCTGCGCGGTGACAACTGGGGCATGCGCCGCGGCGAGATCGATACGTCGCTACCGCTGAGCCCGCGCCTTGCCACACGCTTCGTCTTCGTGCGGCAGGCGGGCGACGGCTGGCAGGATTTCGCGTGGTCCAATCGCACCGTTTATTACGGCGCGCTCTCCTTCAAGCTCACCGACAACACTCGCTACACTGCCAACCTCGAGTATCTCGACTACCTCGCGTCCCTGCCTTCACCGCGCAGCACCGTCGCGGGCAACAACGCGCTCAGCGCCCTGACGTGGCACGGCAATGGCAACATCAACGGCCTCAATCTCAACGGCACCTTCATCCCGTGGGGTTTCAATCCGCTCGGACCGAACAACCGCCGCAACGAGCACATCTTTCGGGCGAACAATCAAATCGAGCACCGCTTCAGCTCGACCTTGTCCGCGCGCGTGAGTGGCAGCTTCGGCCGCGTCCACCGCAACGATCTCCGCCTCAGCGGCACGCAGATCACAACCCGCGTCCTTAACGGCCTCACCATCCCGAGCACCGACGCGCTCGCTTCCACCAACGACGTCGAGGTCCACAACACCTACGCCGCGCAGGGCGATCTCGTCGGCAAATTCAAATACTGGGGCGTCACGCACCAGGCGATCCTCGGCGCCGAATACATCGACACCGATAACATCCGCGTCCGCGACAACACCCCTGCGCTCACCGCCTACGTCTTCGGCGCGACTGACCAGCCCGCGTGGACGCAGATGCTCGACCGGTCCCGCTACACGCTTCCGAACAGCCGCCTCCACGCCCACGCGCGCCGCCGCGGGTTTTCCTTCACCAACGTCTTCGGCTTTCTCGAAGGCCGCGGGCACATCATGGCCGGCGTGCGCCACGACGAGGGCACGATCATCAACCGCAACCCGATCGCCACCGACGCGATCGGCCGCTATCAAAAAGTTTCCGAGAACGCCAACTCGCCCACCGTCGGCGGCGTGTTTCGCGTGACTGACGCGCTCTCCGTTTTCTCCTCGACGAGCCGCTCCTTTGCCGGCGTGCCCGTGAGCGCGATCGATATGTTCGGCAAACCGCTCGACAAGCAGATCGAGGGCAAGGGCTTCGATGTCGGGATCAAGACCTCGTTCTGGAAAAACCGCGTCAACCTCAACGCCGCCGCCTTCCAAATCGACCAAATCAACGGCACGCGCCAGGTGAGCACCGCCGAGATCATCGCCGCCGGACTCGACCCGCTGGTCGTGAGCGGCGCGCGCAGCACGCAGGACGTATCGGCGCGCTCGCGCGGTTGGGAAACCGATTTCACCGTCAAAGCGTTCGAGGGCTATCAGCTCGCCGTCACCTACACCAACCTGCACGCCTTCGTGACCGCCAACAAATCCAACCCTGCCGCCGTCGGTGGCCCCGTCGCGCAAGGCCCCGGTCGCGAGTCGTGGAGTTTTTTCCACAAATACGACGTGCCCGGCCGTCTCTTCAAGGGACTCGCGCTCACGCAAAGTTTCGTCTTCCGCGACAGCCGCCGCCCGACGGTGCCCGGCTTTACCCGGCAAGACGTGAGCGCATCCTACCGCTTCACGCTGTGGAAGCAGCGCCTCAATCTCTCCGTCCGCGTGCAAAACCTGACTGACCTCCAATATTGGGAAGGCTTCCAAAGCCGCGGTGCCCCGCGCACGACCTCACTCTCGGTCGGCACGCGTTTCTGAGTCGCGCCATTCTAGGCAGGCTCCAACGGTTTCGCCGTGTCTTTGCTTCCACTTTTCGATGCCTCCCTCCTGGGCCGCGCCGCGCAGCCGGCCCTGGAGTTCGGCGGCGTTGCACTCACGTTTGGCGATCTTGAGGCGCGCAGCAATCGGCTCGCCCACACCCTCCGCGCCCGCGGACTGAAGCCGGGTGATCGGCTGGCGTTCTTCCTGCAAAACCGCGTCGACGTGATCGACCTCTGGCTCGCCGGCGTGAAGCTCGGGCTCATCGTCGTCCCGGTGAATGTGCTCTACCGCGAGCGCGAGTTGAAACACATCCTCGCCGACGCGGAGCCGACGGCCGTCGTCACCTCGAGCGATATGGCGGGGTTCCTTCCCGCGGGCGTCACCGTGTGGGACGTCGATGTGCTGGCGGCTGAATCCGCACCCGCGCCGGCCGAGCGCGCCGCCGTCGCCGCTACGTCCGACACGCCGCTCTCGCTCATCTACACGTCCGGCACGACCGGCGCCTCGAAGGGCGCCGTGCTCACGCACGGCAACTTCGCCGCCAACGGCCACGCGCTCGTCACCGAATGGCGCTTCACCGAGCGCGACCGTTACCTCGCCACGCTTCCGCTCTTTCACGTGCATGGACTCGCCAATGGCATTCACTGCTGGCTCTTCAGCGGCTGTCACCTGCGGCTCACCGAGCGCTTCGAACACGCGAAGGCCGCGGAGTGGTTCGGCGAATATCGCCCCACGGTATTCTTCGGCGTGCCCGCGATGTTCATCCGCCTGCTGGAAATGCCGGCCGACGTCGCGCGTGCGATCGGAGCACGACTGCGACTCGCGGTGTCAGGCTCCGCGCCGCTGCCGGCCGAAATCCACGAAAAGTTTCGCCAACTCTACGGCTCGGTGATCCTCGAACGCTACGGGATGACCGAGACGCTCATGAATGTCGGCAATCCCTACGAAGGTGAACGCCGTCCCGGCACCGTGGGAAAACCGTTCGCACACGTGCAGGTGAAAATATGCGATGAAGCCGGCGCGACGGTGCCCGATGGCACCACCGGCGAGTTGTGGGTGAAGGGTCCGAATGTGTGCTCCGGTTATTGGCGGCGTCCCGAGGCGAGTGCGGCCGCGTGGCGCGACGGCTGGTTTCAAACCGGCGACATCGGCGAGCGCGCCCTCGACGGCTACATCACGCTGAAAGGCCGCCGCAGCGACCTGATCATTTCGGGCGGTTTCAACATCTACCCGCGTGAGATGGAGGAACTCATTCTCGAGCAAGCCGGCGTGCGTGAGGTCGCTGTTGTCGGCGCGCCCGATTCCGTGCGCGGCGAAGTTCCGATCGCCTACGTCGTGGTCGACGCGGCGAAGTTCGACGAAGCGGCGGTCACGGCGCATCTGCGCTCGCAGTTTGCGTCGTTCAAGCAGCCGCGCGCCTTCGTGCGCGTCGACGCGCTGCCGCGCACTGCGCTCGGCAAGGTGCAAAAACGTCTCCTGCCCCCGTGGAAAGGATGATCGCGCCATGACGATCTACGGCGTCGCTCTCCTCGCGCTGTGTTCGCTCGTCGGCCTCGTGGCCGGCGAAGCGCTTGGGTTTGTTCTCGGGGTAAAGGCCAACGTCGGCGGCGTCGGCTTCGCGATGCTGCTGCTGCTCTTTCTGACGGACTGGTTGAAACGAGAGGGCCGCTTCACTGCGCCGTCCGCCGGTGGCGTCATGTTTTGGAGCGCGATGTATATCCCGATCGTCGTCGCGATGGCGGCGCAGCAAAACGTCCTCGGTGCCATCAAGGGCGGACCGCTGGCGTTTCTCGCTGGTGCGATTGGGGTCGGGGCGAGCTTCGCGATGATTCCGTTTCTCGCGCGCCTCGGCCGGCCGAAGAAAAAGGACGGCGCATGAGCGACGTGATTTATCAGGCCTTGCTCAAAAACGGCCTGCTCGTGGCGTTCGCCGTCGTCGGTGCGCTGACGTGGGTTTCCTACTTCATCTCGGACCGCTTCACGCGCGGTCGGTTGCACGGCTCGGCGATCGCGGTCTTTGGGGGACTCCTGCTCGCCTATGTCGGTGGCGTAGCTGCCGGCGGGAAAAACGGCATCGCCGATCTCCCGATGTTTGCCGGGATCGGATTGCTGGGGGGCGCGATGTTGCGCGACTTCGCGATCGTCGCCACCGCCTACGGCGCGAGTTTTGCCGACCTGAAACGCTCCGGTCTGCCCGTGGTGATCGCTTTGTTCGCGGGCATCATTGTTTCGTTCATTTGCGGAGCGGGCGTCGCCGTGGCCTACGGCTATCGCGATGCCGTGAGTATCACGACGATTGGCGCGGGAGCCGTCACCTACATCGTCGGACCGATCACGGGTGCAGCGCTCGGTGCGACCTCCGATGTCATGGCGCTCAGCATCGCCGCCGGCCTCGTGAAGGCGATCCTCGTGATGATCGCGACGCCCCTCGTCGCAAAAAGCATCGGCCTCGACAATCCCCACACCGCGATGATTTACGGCGGCACGATGGGGACCAACAGCGGCGTCTCCGCCGGCCTCGCCGCGACCGACCCAAAGCTCGTGCCCTATGGCGTCATGGCGGCGACATTCTACACCGGCCTCGGTTGTTTACTCGGACCCTCCGTGCTGTATTTCGCGACGCGTCTCATCTTTCCCGGCTAATTCTTTCCCATGAATCACCTGATGTTCCGCCTTCTTTGCCTAGCGCTGTGCCTTGCCCCGAGCGCGCTCCGTTCGGCCGAAGACTCCGCCGATCCCGCGAAGCGTTGGGCGCAATATGAACCTTCGTTCAAGGCCTTCGCCGAGCAGGATGCCGCGAGGCCGCCGGTTAAGGGCGGCATCCTGTTCGTCGGCAGCAGCATTTTCCGAAAATGGGAAACCGTCGCTGAGCAGATGGCCCGGCTGCCCGTGCTCAATCGTGCCTTTGGTGGATCGCGCACGCCCGATCAACTCGCGCGTTTTGATCAGCTCGTGCCGCGCTACGCGCCGAAAGTGATCGTCTACTATTGCGGCAGTAATGACCTCAAGGCCAAGAACGCGGACGCCCCCGAGGTGATCTTCGCACGTTTCCGGGAATTCTCCGAGCGCGTGCGCACCCAGTTTCCGGCGACGCGGCTAATCTATGTGTCGAGCACACGCTCGCCGGATCGCGTCGAGCGTTGGGAGCAGGTTGATCACTACAACGCCCTTGTCCGCGCCTATTGTGCGGCCACGCCGGGGCGGACGTTTGTCGACGTGAACCCCGCGCTCGTCGATGCCAACGGCCACCCGCGCCTCGACCTCTACCTCGCCGACAAACTCCACTTCCACCCGCCCGCCTACGTGGAGTTCACAAAGATCATCAGGCCCGTGCTGGAACGCGTGTGGGGCGAGGCGAACGCGCCGGCCGCGCGGCGCTGAGTCGCGGCTGGATCAGAACGGTTTGCCGTCGGCCTTGGTGCCGCACACGCAGACTTCGAGGCCGAGTTCGGCGGCGAGCGCGGCTTTGGCATACATCGCGAGATCGGCTTCGCGCGCGCTCTTCGCATAGGCGACTTGGATGTGGTTGGCCTTGTGGCGCGCCATCATCTGGTCGCGCGTCACGCCGTAGGTAACCGCGTGCATGATGGGCCACTGCGCCGTGGTTTCCTTCCAGCGTCGCTCGGTTTCCTCGCGGGGAAGCGAAATCACCTTGGCGCGGCCGAGATCCATTTTGAGCTTTCCGCCTTCGACGAAGACGCGGCTCCACACGATCTCGCCGGGCTTCGCGATGCCGCGCACGGTGCCGCCACCGAGGCGGAAATACATCGGGGGCTGGCGGAGCGAGTCGGTGCCCTTGTAACCGTCGATGTGGTGCGCGGGCGGCGCGCTGCCGGAAATGAGAAACACCCACACATAATCTGGCGTCGTGCCGCTGGCGTCGAAGGCGCCCCAGCGCAGATCGTGCAGCGTGTTTTCCACGGGCTGACCGAGGGCGGCATGGACGCGATTCGTGAAGAGACCGTCGAGGCCGGCGCACTCGTCGACTTCGTTGAAATGCGTGAGCGGCTGGCCGGTGCGGATGACTTTTCCGGCGGCGTTTTTCACTGGCGGGCGATCGGAATTGTTGAGGATGCCCTCGACGAGATCGCTCGCGGGCAGGAGGTCCTTGAGGCCCTGCTGGTATTGGATGCCGATCGTCTCGCAGCCAAACTCGTCGGCGATGCGCAGCGCGCCGATGTAGGTTTTGCACTGCCAGAGCACCTGCCGCTCGGTGAGTTCGGTCGCTTCGTCGGTGCCGAGGTGAAACGTCATGCCTTTCGCGCGGAGCCAGTCGTAAACCGCCCGGGCCTCATCTTCGCTCACCGCCGTCGCGGCGGCGTAGAGCGCGGATTGCGAGAGGCGCTCCTTGTAGACGCCCGTGGGAAACAGCAGCTCGTCGGGAATGATCGCGTTGAACATTCCCATGCAACCCTCGTCAAACACGCCCATGATCGATTTGCGGCGGCGGAGATCGGCGGCGATTTTCTTCGCAATGGTCGTGGCTTTCGTGGGCACGGCCGCGCGCGCGAGGCTCTTCACGTGCGCAGTCTTGTGCGCCACCCGGCCGGTCGTCAGCCACGTCGCGAGGCCCTTCAGGAAAAACTCATCCGTGAAATCCTCACTCCACAGCGTCGAATATTTCACGCCCGCCTTGGTCAGCGAGCCGTTGAGATTCAGCATTCCGACGAGCCCCGGCCACGTGCCGCTCCAATTCGCGACGGTGAGAATCGGACCACGGTGCGAGATGAGTCCCGCGAGCACGTGGTGCGAATACTGCCACACCGCCTCGGCGACGATGAGCGGCGCCGTCGGATCGATTTCGGCAAACACGGCCATGCCCTCCTTCTGCGACGCGATGAAGCCGTGCTTCCGCGCCGGATCATAGGCGTGCGCACGGACGATCTTACCGCCGAGTTGGGCGACGGCGGCACCGAGCGCCCTTTCCATCGCGCGCTGCGCGGGCCAGCAGACTTCGTTGGCGGATTGGCGGAGGTCGCCGCTGGCGACGAGGAGGATGGATTTGGCGCGGGGCATGGAATTGTGGCGGGGGCGAAAATTCCACAGCTCACCCCCGCGCCGCGAGCCAATTTACCCACCAACCGTAAAGAGGGATGCCGAGCGCGAGGTTGAAGGGAAACGTGATCCCGAGCGCCGCCGCGACGCACAGCCCGGTATTCGCCTCGGGAATCGCGACGCGCACCGCGGCGGGTGCGGCGATGTAGGACGCGCTGGCGGTGAGCGTTGCCAGCACGGTCGCGCCGCCGGGCGAGAGACCCGCGAGCAGGCCTGCCCAGCCCCCAAGTGCGCCGCCAAGCAGTGGCACTCCGATTGCGGCCGCGCCGACAAACACGCCGCTCTGGCGCAGCTCCGGGATGCGTTGCGCCGCGAGCAGGCCCATTTCGAGCACGAAGAACGCGAGGATGGGCTTGAACGCCGTCACGAAGAGCACTTCGAACGGCTCGAAGCGTCCCGGCCCCGCCGCGAGCCCGATCAGCATGCCGGCGAGCAGGAGGAAGACCGAGCGGTTGAGCATCACCTCGTGAATCACCGTGCTGTAGCCCGCGCCGCGCGTCGGCGCGCCCATGCGGTGCAGAAAAATCGCGATGAGAATCGCGGGGATTTCCATGATCACGAGCAGCACCGGGACGAATCCCTCGTGGGCGACGCCGGTGCGTTGCAGCGTCGCGATGACGGCGGCAAACGTGACCGCGCTTGTTGATCCATAGTGCGCGGCAAACGCCGCCGCATCGGCGCGCGCGAGCCGGCCGAGCTTGCCCGCGATAAAAAACACCGTGACCGCCATCACCACGCCGAGGCCTAGCGCCGCGAGCGCTGGCAGCGCGACCTCGCCCGCCGTGGCCTTGGCGAGTTGCACCCCGCCCTTCAGCCCGATCGCGAGGAGCAGGTAGGTGCTGAGCAGGTGATAGACGGCTTCGGGCAGCTTCAGCTCGGAGCGCAGCACGCCGCCGATGAAGCCGACGAGGAAGAACAGGAAGAGCGGGTCGAGGAGCGTTTCGAGCACGGCGGAAAAATGAAAAATGAAATCACGCCACCGCGTGGGCGCTGGCGCTGGTGATGACCGCGACGGCGGGGTGGTGGATGCGCCGGTCGGCCGTGATGGCGAAGAACTGCTCGCGGCATTTCTCCGTCGCGCCGATGATGCGCAGCGAAAACCGATCGACCGCCTCCTGCGCGACGAGCGTCGGCACGGGGATGAAGCCGCGGCCGTCGGAAGCCATCACCTTCATCAGCGCGGCGTCCTCGAATTCCGCCAGCACGCGCGGGGTGATTCCAAGCGACTGAAACCACTGCTCGACCGAGCGGCGCATCCCCGTGCCGTCGGCGGGCAGCAGCGCCGGTGCCTGGTGCAGCGAGCGCGGAAACCCTTTGCGCAGGGCGTTCGCGAGGCGCGGCCCCGCGCAAAACGTCACGCCGCATTCGCCCAGCGGGTGGTTGAATACGCGCATCTTCAACCCGCCCGTGGCCGGCTCGTCGGACAGCACCACGTCGAGCCGATGCGCCGCGAGCTGTCCGAGCAGGTCGGTCACCTTGCCTTCGCGGCAGATCACGTGCACGGACTGTGGCATCGCGAACACGGGCTGGAGAATCTGCTGTGTCATGAGCTTGGGAAACGAGTCCGCCACACCCACGTGCAGGCGCAGGGCCTTCGCCGTCGGCTGCTGCTTGATGGCGGCCGCCATCTCCTGCTGGGATTCGCGCAGCAGG
>JANXSC010000274.1 GCA_025352845.1 Opitutaceae bacterium | reverse complement strand
ACAAAGTCACTCTGGTGTCCGCCAAGGATCAAAACGTTTACGACTTCCAGCTCGGCTATTCGGTCCCACTGCTTCAACGCAAGGTCCGCTGGGAGATTCAGCTCAACGTCAATAACGTCCTGGATCAACGCGAGCTCATTGTGAACAATATCCACCCGCGCACGCTGGCGCCGCTCACTTATCGTTATCAGGACCCTCGGCAATTCATCCTGACGAACACGTTATCCTTTTGAGTAGGCCCCGTCATCTTTTGTGCGGCGTTTTGTGGTTACTCGGTCCGCTCGCACTGTGGAGCCGTGATTTCCATGTCGCCGCGCATGGCTCCGATCAGGACGTGGGGACCAGGCAAGCGCCGTTCGCGACCCTGACGCACGCGCGCGACGCCGTCCGCGCGGTTCTCCGCGCCCAGCCCGACCAGCCGGTGACCGTATGGATCGGTGGGGGAGACTATTTTTTGACCGAACCACTCTCCTTTGACGCCTCCGACTCGGGGACGGCGAGCGCGCCGGTAATCTATCGCGCGGACGAAGGCGCTATCGTTCGGTTGCTGGGTGCGCGCAGAATTCGTGCGGTGGATTTCAAGCCGATCACGGATTCGCGCACGCTGGCGCGCATCCGGCCGGCACTGCTTGGGAAGATGGTCGAACTCGACCTCGCGGCGCTGGGCGTCACGCATGTGCAAAAATCCCCCGACGTGTTCACCGATGGCGGTGGGCTCGTCGATTTCTTTTTCAACGGCCGCCGGTTACCGCTCGCGCGCTTTCCCAACGGCGATGTAACCATGACCATGAAACGCGTGATCGACAACGCGGGTGGACCACGCGATGCGAACTGGCGGGTGCCGCAAAACGTCCAGAAAATTGCGCCGGGATCGATCGGCGGTCAGTTCGAATTTCGCGAGGAGTATGCCGAGCGCCACGCGTCGTGGGTGGCGGCGCTGGACCGTGGCGTTTGGTTCAAGGGCTACTGGCGCGTGGCCTGGCAGAACGAGACGGTGCGGGTGGCGGCCATCGATCCGCTCCAGCACACCGTCACACTGGCGAAGCCAGTGCCCGGAGGAATCGGCAACAAATACAATCGTCCGGCGGGCAACGGACACGAAGCCTACTGGTTGCTCAACTTGCTCGAGGAGTGCGACGAGCCGGGCGAGTGGTGCGTGGACTTCCTTGATCGAAAACTTTATTTCTTTCCGCCCGCGGCCCTCGACACTGCAGAGATGTTGCTCGCTGATCGCTCCGAGCCCGTCGTGCGTGTTGCGGGCGCGGCACATCTTACGTTCCGCGGACTCACCGTCGAGGGCTCGCTCGGCCACGGCATCGAAGTAAAGGGGGGCGAGGGCGTGCTCGTCGCCGGTTGCACGGTGCGAAACGTGGACCGTTATGGCGTCGTGCTCGATGGCGGGAAAAACAACACCGTGCTGAGCTGCGACCTCTACAACCTCGGTGCCGGCGGTGTCTGGCTCGGCGGCGGCGACGAAAAAAGCGCGCCCCGCGTCGCGGCCGGGCATCGCGCGGTCAACAACCACATCCACCATTTCGGCCAGATCGAGCGGGTCTATGCGCCGGGCATCAATTGCGGATTTACCGGAGGCGGTGGCGGCGGCCACCATGTCGCAGTCGGAATGCTCGTGGCGCACAACCTCATTCACGACACCCCGCACGCCGGCGTGCTCTTCGGCAGTTGGGACAGCACCTTCGAGTTCAACGAGGTCTTTCGCTACTGCACCGTCTCCAATGATGCCGGCGCGTTCTACAGCTACGACATTTACGGGCGCTTCGGCGGCCACACCCTGCGCTACAATTTCATGCACAGCAGTGACGACGGCGACGGCATCTACTTCGACCACGATCACCCGGGCATGACCGTGTTTGGCAACATCGCGTTCCTTCAGAGCCGCGGCGGCAAACGCGGCACGAGTTTTCTCTACAAGATCGGCACGCAGGCGAAAAATCCGCAGTCCATCGACTGCCGCAACAACGTCGCCGTGCAATCCACCCTGGGATTCGCGTTCGTCAGCGCCGAGCCCGGCGCAGGCCGGATCGAAAATAACGTGGTGGTCGCTTGCAAAGCACCATCGACCTGGCGGGAAATTAAAGACGGCAAGGAGACGCCCGTTGCCGCCGGCTATGCGTCTGGAACCAATGCCGTTTACGCCAACGCCATCGAGGCCGGCTTCGGCGATCTGACCCAACACGATTTCCATCTGCGTCCCGACGCGAAGCTTCTCCGCGACCTACCCGGCTTCACCTCCATCCCGTTCGATCAAATTGGCCTTTACCGCGACGAGTATCGCCCGACGCTGCCCACGGACGAGGCGGTCGGCCGGTTCGCACCCCTCACCGCCGCGAACGACGCGGGGCTGCATTACGACATCTTGGATCGCAAATAATTCCCACTCAAACACGGATGAAAGTCCCCCCCCGCCACCGCCTGCGGGTTTTCTTCATCGTCGCGATTATCGCTCTCCTCGGGAGCGGCCTGATCCCATGGTCTTTCGCCCGCGCGAATGAGCCGCTGCGCACACCCGAGAATCAGGTATTTCAATTCGTGCAGCGCGACACCTTCACCTACGCCGAGGGCCAGACCGTAAAACCCGCCGCCTATCTGTGGATTCCGGAAACGTGCCGCCGACTCCGAGGGCTCCTCATTCTCGGGCAAAATGTCACGGAACACACCCTGGTCGGCCACCCGGCCATTCGCGCCGCCTGCACCGCCAACAACCTCGGCATCGTCTGGTGCACGCCCAGTTTTTTCAACACCAAGAGCAAGGACGCCGCGCAACCCGTCGCTTTCCTCCAGCGCCTGCTCGACGGTTTGGCGTTCACCTCGGGCTACGAAGAAGTGGCCACCGTGCCCTGGCTGCCCATGGGCGAGTCCGGCCACCTGTTGATGGTGGACCAATTGCTCGACGGCGCCCCGGCGCGATGCATCGCCGGTATCTACGTCAAGAATGCTCACTACTTTGCCAAGAATCGCACCACGCCCATCCTCGTCGCGGTGGGCACCGCGCAGGAATGGGACCAGGAAAAAGCCGACATTCTTACCCGCTGGCAGAACCTTTCCTTCTACGGCGCAATCATGAAGGAACACGCGGCGTTTCCCGACTGGCCGGTGAGCCTCCTCATCGAAGGAAACAGCGGTCACTTCGACTGCACCGAGTCGATGGCGCACACGTTCGCCGACTACATCATCGCCGCCGTCAGAACCCGCGTCCCCGCCGATCTCTCGCAGCCGTTGATTCCGGTGGATTTACACCGCGGTTTCGTCACGGGCTTCGCCCTGCCGGGCCACGAGCCACTGCTGCCCGTCGCATTCAATGTCGCCAGACCGGAGCAGCGGTTTCTCCCCTGGTTTTTTGACGCCGCCCTCGCCCAAGCCGCCTACGCCAGTGCCGCGATCAATTGGCGAGCGGCGACGCAGATCCCTGTTTATCTCGATGGGGACGGCAAACCAGCGCCGATGCTGTTCCGCGGCATCACACGCCCGGTCCCCATCGAGACTGGAGCCGACGGCGTGTCCTTCACCGTGAGGGGCGGCTTGCTGCCTGCCCTTCCGGCCAATTTTATTGGCGCCGGGACACCGCTCGCGCAGGTTCCCGGCACCCCCTCGATTGAATGGATTTGCGGTCCCGTGGCGCCGCTCGGACCTGATCGATTTCGGATCGCCGTAGATCGCACCTGGCCGCAAAGCCCGGTTTGCCTCGCAGTCAGACACGCGGGCACGCGGGACATCCGCGCAGCGGTGCAGCCCGGCTATATCGATTTCAAACCCAATAGCGCCGGAACCGCGCAGACGATCACGTTCCCCGCCATCGGCGATCAAGTCGTCGGCACGGCATTCCTGCCGCTAGCGGCTACGGTCGAATCAAACCTGCCGGTAGAATTTTTCGTCGTAGCGGGTCCCGCCGTCGTTGAGCAGGGACGCCTTCGCTTCACGCCACTCCCGCCGCGCACTC
>JANXSC010000201.1 GCA_025352845.1 Opitutaceae bacterium | reverse complement strand
CCAATACGAGGCCAGCTATGGCTCCAACGGGCGCGAGACGTCCCGCCCGAACGAAGCGAAGTTCGCGCGACTTGATCTCGCGGAACTGGCCAAGGATCCCATTGGATTTTTCAGCACGCCGCGCACGTCCACGGTTCCGGTCAAGGACACCGAGAACGTGACCCACGCCCGCAATTTCGGGATGTATGTGCAGCAGGACTTCGAGTTCTCGAATCGGTTTATTCTCAGCGGAGGACTCCGCTCGGACAAGGATCGGAGTGCGGTGGGTCGGCACATCCAAGGCACGCGCAGCGACACGGCCTCGGTGCTGAACTCGTGGCGCTACTCGGGCGTATTTAAACTGACGAAGGCGCTGTCCGTTTACGCGGTCCGTAGCATCCAGAACGATCCGGAATTGTTTCAGGCGCAGTATAGCGCCGGTTTGCCGCTCAACGATCCGCGTCGCGCCATCTTTCTTCGTGCCACCCGCCAGAACGACCTGAAGGAAGCCGGCGTGAAGGGTGAGGCATTCGATGGTCGCGTTACGTTTACCGCCGCCTATTGGAAACTGGCCCGCAAGGGCAATTCGGTCACGCTGACGACCAACGAAAATTTCACCGACCCCGCGACCGGTTTGTCGGCCGTCCGCGCCATCACGCAAATCTACGTTTCCGATGCGGAGACCAAGGGCATCGAGTTGGAGGCTTACGGCGACATCACGCCCCGGCTCACGGTCATCTCCAGTTACGTGAAGATGGATTCGAGCGAGGCCGATCCCAGTGCCAACCGGGTTGGCGCGCGCCGCCCGCTGCGTTTCGCGCCCGACTGGTCGGGCAAATTTTTCGGCAAATATTCCTTCCGCGACGCGAAGGGCCTGGGCTGGCTCGCGAAGGCGGGCGTCACCTGGGTCGGCCCGATGGCGATCCAGGTTCCCAACGGGACGGGCGTGTTCGCAGGTAGCCGCTACAACTATCCGAAGAGCCAGCACACCTTCGATGTCGGCACGGCCTACCGCTTTGGCCGCTGGGATGTCGACCTCCAGATCAACAACGTCGGCGCGGATTTCTTCTATCTCACGCGGACCAATCCGCTGCGCGCCTACCGGTTGACGCTGACAGGCCGGTTCTAAATGTGACGAAAAGACCCCGTTTCATCCCTTCGCCGTTTCCTGCCCGCCTATGAAATTCAACCACCTCGCCCTCATCGTCGCCTTCGCACTGTCGAGCCGTTCGCTGCTGGCCCAGGCGGCGGCGCTCCCGCCAGAACCCAAACCTCGCTTCGATCTCGTCCCGGGCGTGGTGATCGATTACAGCCCCGCGTCGTCCGGTCAGTTCATCGGCTCACCGGGCCTCGCTGTTTTACCCGGCGGCGACTACGTGGCTTCGCACGATTTCTTCGGACCGAAATCCACCGAACATCAGAGTGCGCGCAGCGTGATTTTCCGCTCAAGTGATCGCGGACTGACGTGGAAGCGGGTCGCGGAGATTCAGGGCGCCTTCTGGTCGACGCTCTTCGTTCATCGGGACGCGCTCTATCTGATCGGCACCGACCGGCATCACGGCAACGCGGTCATCCGCCGCTCCACGGACGGGGGCACGACGTGGAGTTCGCCGACAGATCGGAAAACAGGGTTGCTGCGCGACAACGGCGAATACCACTGCGCCCCCATGCCCGTGATCGAACACGACGGGCGGCTGTGGCGCAGCATGGAATGGCGGAATCCACCCGTGGCGTGGGGCATCAATTATTGCGCCGGTATGCTCTCGGTGCCGGTCGACTCCGATCTGCTCAACGCGGACAACTGGACCGTCAGTGAGTTTCTCCCCAGCAACCGCGCGTGGAACGGCGGCGACATGGGCGCGTGGCTCGAGGGCAATGCCGTGCTCACGCCCACCGGTGAACTGATCGATCTGCTGCGCGTCCAGACCAAGTCGCCGGATGAAAAGGCCGCGCTCGTGCGCGTGAGCGCGGATGGCAAAAAAACCTCCTTCGATCCGGCGACGGGTTTTGTGTCGTTTCCGGGCGGCGGGAAAAAATTCACCGTCCGTTTCGATCCGCGCAGCCGGCTCTACTGGTCGCTCGCGACGATCGTGCCGCCCCGCCATCGCGCGGAAAATCCCGGCAGCATCCGCAACACCCTCGCGCTGGTCTCATCGCCCGACCTCCGGCAATGGACCACGCGCACGATCCTGCTCTACCACCCGGACACGGCGAAACACGGATTTCAATACGTGGAATGGCTCTTCGAGGGCGATGCCATCATCGCGGCCTGCCGCACCGCCTACGACGACGGTCTCGGCGGCGCGCACAACAACCACGACGCTAATTTTCTCACTTTCCACCGCTGGAAGAATTTTCGCGCTCTCACGATGGCCGATGCGCCGCCCGACTTTGTCTTGGGTGCGGCCCGGCCATGATCCTTTTTCGGCTCGCGTTCGGTGCCGGGGCACTGGCGGCAGTTTCCGCCTCCGCTGGGCCGGCTTCGTTTGTCATGGAAACTCAGCTCACGCATGCCCCGAGAAATCACGATCTCGACAACAACGATAATTTTTCGCCCGACGACGCGTGGCTGGTCTTCGACACGCGCGATGACGACACCGCGATCGCGGGCAACGCCGTGATCGCCCGCGTGCGGATCGCCACCGGCGAAACCATCGAGCTTTACCGCGAGCCGCGCGCGCAGCCGTGGGGTCCGGGCGTCGGCGCGGCCAGCGCGAATCCCGTGGACGGCACGGTGGCCTTCATCCGCGGGCTCGGCGGCGCGTCCCGGGAGCGGCCCTACGCCATGTGGCGGCGCACCGGAGCCCTGATCGATCCAGCGCAGCCGGGGCGGCTGCGTTTTCTTGACGCGCGGGATGTCGTCGCGCCGTTTACGCCGGGCGCGCTGCGCGGAGGCACTCACCGCCACGACTGGAGCGGCGACGGCCGGTGGATCGG
>JANXSC010000111.1 GCA_025352845.1 Opitutaceae bacterium | reverse complement strand
TGCCACGTGGCACGGGCGTCCCGCCCGTGGGTTGGCAGAGAGCTGAGAGGCGCTCGTTACTTCATCCGTGCGCACACGCGGTGCCGCGGACAGGTGACAATGTGGTCGTTAACCATGCCGGTGGCCTGCATGAACGCGTAGCAGATCGTGGTGCCGACGAATTTGAAACCGCGCGCGAGCATATTTTTGCTGAGGGCGTCGCTCGCGGGCGTGCGGGTGGGGACATCGCTTCTGCCGTGCGGGCGGTTCACGACGGGTCGGCCGCCGACGAACTGCCACAGGTATTTGTCGAAGCTGCCGAACTCCTTTTGCACGGCGAGAAACGCCTTCGCGTTGCCGATGGCTGCGGCGATTTTCAGGCGGTTGCGCACGATGCCGGCGTCGGCGAGAAGCGTGGCGACTTTTTGCGCGTCGTAGCACGCGATTTTCTCCGCATCGAAATGACCGAAGGCGCGGCGGTAGTTTTCGCGCTTGGCGAGAATGGTGGACCAGCTCAGCCCGGCCTGCGCGCCCTCGAGGATGAGCAGCTCAAACAGCGCGCGGTCGTCATGGAGCGGCACGCCCCACTCAGTGTCGTGATACGCGATGTCCAGCGGCTTGACGGCCCAGGGGCAGCGGGAGGTCGAAACAGTTTTCGGCATAGGCGGCTTTATTCCTGATTGCTGAGACAACCCGGTGTCAGGTGCAAGCGCGGGAAGGTTCTGGATCGGCGTTCATGGCGTCGTGGTGTCAGGCAATGAACCGCACCGCGGCACGCTGCTGCGGCATAGTCGAGCCGATCGAGCGCGTGGCCCGGCAGCGCAGAACATCGGCCACCAATGAGGCTCTGGCATCACCGCGTGCGCGAATCTCTTCGCGATGGAGTATGCCGGCCCCCGCGGTTCGAAACTCTACGCCGGCTCTTGGAGCGAATGGATCGCCGATCTAGCGCGACCTGTGACGCGGGGGTAGGCCTAAACCTGACAAGGCAAACGCGTTTGCTCGCGCTACTGACTTTAGGCTCTTTCTCACTCCCGCTGAATCGGTGGAGGCTGATCCGCGATGGAACGAAAGAAGCGTGTTATGTAGCCGAACTTCTCTACGCTTTTGTAGGTGGCGATAAGCGCTAGTGCAGTGCAGCCGATTATCGGAAATCCAGGGGCCATGTTTGCTTTGAATATCAGCACCAAAACGAAGCCCACGCAGCCGATAGATGCGGCAGAAAAACCAACCATGGCGGCGAGTCTCTTCCGTTTCACCATCGTCAAGTGATTGAGATACCATTCGTGACTCGTCTGGTCATCGGAGATGAGCTTTGTATCGCAGCAGGCGCACGCTGCTTTCTGTTCGGAATTTTTCCGGCCACATTCGGGGCAGACTAGATAAAGGGCGAATGGTGTGTTTTGCATGTGCGGCGAAAAAGATTCCAATGGTCGTTTTCCCAATGGGTCTGATCAGAGTTTTCGCGCCGTCATGATGCTGCGGTCCGCGGCTGTGGGCGTGTGGGTGAAATTGCGGAAGCCGGCTTCGGCGAGGAGGGTTTCCATTTCGGCGGTCGAGTAGCATTTGCCCTCGGTCACGTTCATGAGCAGCGCGGAATATTTCGCGACGGGGAGGGGGCCGGTTTTGTCGGCGTTGAGGTGGGCGTCGTGCACGATGAGCATCCCGCCGGGCTCGAGCGCGGTAAACGAGGCGGCGAGCAGCGGGCGCACTTTGTCGGTGTCCCAATCGTGGAGCACGTTGGAATAGAGGTGGAGGTCGTGGCCGCGCGGGAGCGGGTCCGTGAACATATCGCCGGCGACGACGCTCACGCGCGCGGCGTGGCCGCGCTGCGCGATCATTTTTTTGGCGATGCCATCGACGGGCGGGCGCTCGAAGACGGTCGCAGTGAGATGCGGGTGCTGCGCGACGATGGCGCAGGCGTAGATGCCCGAGCCGCCGGCGATATCGAGGAGCCGCGTGCGCCCGCGGGTGTCGAGCGCCCGCGCCATCGCAGCACCGAGGTAGAGGCCGCGGCAATCCATCGCGGCGGTGAAGTGGGCGGCGAACTCATCGGTGAGCATCGCGGCGGTCCACGTTTTTTCGGTTTTGCTGCTGCCCCAGTTGGCGGGTTTGTCCGTGCGGAGGATTTTGATGTAGTCGTGCACGACCGGCCGATCCTTGAGCGAGGCGTAGTAGGGTCCGATGAAAAACGGCGAGGTGCGCACGAGGTGTTCGCGCGCGAGGTCGGTGACATGAAACACCCCGCGCTCCGCGCGCACAAAGCCGTTGGCCGTGAAAAGCGTGAGCATCACATCGGCCGGGCGCGCGTGGATGCCGAGCCCGCGGCAGATACCAGCAAGGTCGGAGGGATGCGCGGCGAGCCACGTGAAGAAGTCGAACTCCGTGAGCGCCGCCGTGATCAGATCGACGGCGTAGAGGCCGTCGCGGTAGCGGTAGATTTCGAGCGGGTCGGTGGCGGGCAGGGCGGTGAGGTCCATGGGTGGGTGGCGAAGTCGAAGGCGTGGCGGGGGAGTTTGGAAGCGAGAAGCGTGCGAGAAGGCGGTGCGATTCCCGCGACGTAGCACGGTCAGCCTGACCGTGCTGAATCCGAAAACGCGGTCGGGCTGACCGCGCTACGCAAGGTGCGCCGAAAAGTTGTCATTGCCGCGGGCCGTCGGACGCGGCAATTCGTCTGTCTTTCCCATGCTCGTCCACACTGTTTACTTCTGGCTGAAACCCGAACTGACCGCGCAGCAGCGGGTCGAATTTCGCAAGGGCGTCGAGTCGCTCGGCGGCATCAAGGCCGTCGACAAACTCTACGCCGGTGCGCCCGCCAACACCCCGAAGCGTCCGATCATCGAGGACACGTATTCCATCGGGCTGACGGTCGTCTGCAAAGACATCGCCGCCCACGAC
>JANXSC010000080.1 GCA_025352845.1 Opitutaceae bacterium | reverse complement strand
CGGTGCCCGGTGTGCCGGTGCGGCCGTCAGGGCCGACGTAAACGGGATTGAAGGACGAGTTGCGGCTCGCGCGATAGGTCTCGGTGGTGGAGCCGCCGGCCTTGATCGAGAAATTGGCGCGCTCGGTGAAAAATTTCCGCTTGGCGTCGAGGCGCGCGTTTTTCGACGTGCTGTCGTTGTCGCGCGTGCCGGAGGCGCCGTTGAGGAAGAACGTGTAGCTGTTCAGATTGAAGGGATCGACGATCTCGCCGGCGGCGTTGCGGACGGTAATTTTTCCGGGGAGATACTGGCTGTAGCCGTCGAGATCGACGGTCGCGGACTGGATGCGGCCGGCGGCCGTCTCGAACTGGCGGTGCGAATTCGCCCGGTAGGTCTGGTCGGACAAATTGTAGCCGGCGCTGCCCGTGAAATCCCAGAGCGCGCCGGTGTGGCGGTAATTCAGGCGGAAGACATTATTGCGGACGCGCACGTAGCGGGCGGTGTTCGCGAGGGTGGCGGCGCCGGCACCGGCACGACCGTGCGTGAAATCCTCGCCCCATGAAACCGGGTTGGTGCCGGCGTTGATCGTGAAGTTGTGCTGCTCGTAGTCCTGCACGAGCCAGTTGCTCGAGGTGGAAAACGAGAGCACGTCCACCGGCGAAACTTTCCAATCGACGCGCGTGCCGATGGCGTAGCGGTGCTCGTAAACCGGAAAGACATTATAGACGAGGCTGGCGAGATACGGGTTGTCGATGGTGGAGCGAAGCGGATTGGCTGCGGCGACGTTTGTGCTGAAGTTGCGGTTGATGCGGCGCGCGGAGCCGAACTGGTCGTTCTTCGTGGCGTTGATCGAGAAGCCAAAGGTCTTCGAGACCGGCACGGTGTAGGCAAAATCGAAGTCGGGCTGATAATGGTAGGTCCGCTTCTGATCGTCGCCGTCGCCGGCGCCGGACATGCGGCGGAAATTAAACTCGTGGGAATTCTGGTTCACGTAGGCCTTGAAACGCAGCTCGGGCCGGCTGGCTTCGAAGGCGGTGCGGCTGACCATGTTGATGCCGCCGGCAAGGCTCGCGGGCTGATCGGGGGTGGGCACCTTGTAGATCTCGACGCGCTGGGCGTTGGACAGTGAGAAGGCCTGGAGGAGCGTGTTGCGGGTGGGATTGCCGGAGCCGGCGGCGTTCACGTCGTCGCCGTCGAGCGCGATGTTGGTGTAACTCGACGGCAGACCGCGAAGGCCGATCTGCACGGAGTTCATCTGATCGGTGCCGACATCGACACCGGGCAGGAATTTCACGAACTCGCCGAGATTGTTTTGGATGACGTCGCCGAGCGCATCGGTGGAGAGGACGGTTTTGATGCCGGCGGCAAACCGCTGCTCGTTGATCGCGATGGTGGAGGCATTGGTCTCGCGCGCTGATGAGACGACGAATTGGTCGAGTTTTACGGTCGAACCGGTCCCAGCACCAGCCGCGGGCAGCAGGGCAAAATCACGCTGGACCGTTTCTCCAGCGGCCACGGTGACGGTCGCCGTCTGCGGCGCGAGGCCGGTGGAGAAGACGTTCAGCGTGACCACTCCGGCAGCGATACCGGTGAGACGGTAATCGCCGAAGGCGTTCGTGAAGGCCTCGCGATTGGTGCCGGCAACGGTGACGCGGGCGTTTTCGAGCGAAAGGTTCGCCGCTTGGTTTTGAATGCGCCCGGCTATGGTGCCGGTCGCCGCAGTCTGCGCTAACGCCGGAAACGCGGCGAGCCAGAGGCACGCCACAAACGCGCAAAGAATACGAGACATCGATCGCAGGAATAATTGAGAGGGCATGGGGAGGTTAGGCTGAAGACGACTTCAACGGCAAAAGGAACCAACCGTCACTGCTATTTCTCCGCGCGCAACCAAGCCACCGTAAGGTCCGTGAAATCGCTGAACACGCCGTCGATCTTCGCGTCGCGAAACAACGCGGCGTGCAGCGCATCGACCGACGGGCAGTTCTTCGGCAGATCGTCGCGGCGAATCGTGTAGGGATGCACCGCGAGTTTCTCGGCATGAGCCAACGCCACGAGATCCGTGAATTTCGGCGCGGCTCCGGCCGTCGGCCACGACACGATGCGACCGATCGCGGGACCGATGCCATCGGCCACCTTCGCGAGTTCGCGCAGACCGGCGGCGGTGCAGAGCTGGGCGTAGTCGGTGCCGTCGTCACCCTTGGCCTTGCCCTCGATGAGCATGATGAGCCGGCCGCGCCAGCCGATCTCCTGTCGCAGCCGTTTCACCTCGGCCAGTTCGAAGCACTGGAGGAAGCACGCGTCGGTTTTCGCGGCGTAGCCGTAGCGCAGTAAAATCGGCACCACGATCCGGCTGATGTCGTGGCCCTGCGCGCGGTGCCACTTCGGCTGCTTGATCTCGGGATAGACGCCGACGTTGCGGCCCGTGCTCCGGTTGAGTCCGGCGATGAGTTGCAGTTCCTCCTCGAGCGTCGCGATGCGAAACTCCGAGGGCGACGACCCCGACGGATAGCGCTGCGCGTAAACCGGCGCGCCCGTCTTCGCATTGAACCGCTCCGCCGCGCGCAGTTGTTTCAGCTCGGCGAGCGTAAGGTCGAGCGCGTAGTAGCGGCCATCGGCGCGTTTGCGATCGGGAAAACGTTTCGCGACGTCCGTCACCGTATCGAGGTAGATGTCGTGCAGCACGACCGGCACGTCGTCCTTCGTGAGCACGATGTCCTGCTCGAGAAAATCGGCCCCGAGCGCGTGCGCGTAAACCTTCGCCGCGAGCGTGTGCTCCGGCAGATAGCCGCTCGCACCACGGTGGGCGATCACAAGGGGTTTCGATTCCTGGGCGATGGCGGTGGCGGCAATCATGACGAAGGTGGCGAGCGTTTTCATTGGGAAATTTCCGCGCCGCGCGCCCGGTGCCCGAGCGTCAGCGCACTGAAGGCCATCGTGAGCACGCAACACACCGCCATGATCGTGAAGACGCCGCCCCAGCCAAACTTGTCCGCGATCCAGCCCACGCCCCAGCCCGACGGCGCGGAGCCGAGAAAGTAGCCGAACAATCCGGTAAAGCCCGCCGCGGTGCCCGCGGCCTTTTTCGGCACGAGATCGAGCGCGTGCAGCCCAATCATCATGATCGGCCCGTAAATGAAAAATCCGACCGCGATGAGCGCCGCGATGTCGATCCAGAGCGGCCCGCGGCCGTTGAGCCCGTAAATGATCAGGCCGACGAGCGTGAGTGCCATGAAGAGAATCGTGGCCGGGGCGCGCCGCGCCTTGAAGACCTTGTCCGAGAGCCAGCCGCACAGGATCGTGCCGGGAATACCGGCAAGTTCGAACGCCGTCCACGCCAGGCCCGACGCCTTGAAGTCGAAACCCTTCGCCGTCTGGAGATACGTCGGAATCCAGTTCACGACGCCGTAGCGCACGAAATAGACGAACGCATTGGCGATCGCGATGAACCAGAGGAAGCGGTTCTTGAGCACGTAGCCGAGGAAGATTTCCCGAAACGTGAGCGTGCGCTCGTGCGCCGCGGAGTAATCGGGCGGGAAGTCGTGTTTGAATTGCTCAATGGGCGGCAGCCCGCAGCTCTGTGGCGTGTCGCGCACCAGCAGCGCGATGAGAACCGCGACGCCGGCCGCGATGGCGGCGTTGAACCAGAACTTCGCGCCCCAGTCGCCGAAGTGCGCCATCGCCCACGTCCCAAACACCGCGATGAGGGCGCCGCCGACATTGTGCGCACAATTCCACACCGCCACGACTTGCCCGCGCTCGCGCGTGCTCCACCAATGCACCATCGTCTTCCCGCACGGCGGCCAGCCCATGCCGTTGCACCAGCCGTTGAGCGCCTGCAACGCGATCACGAGAAACAATGAACTGTAGAGCGTGGGCACGACCCCGAAGGCAAAAGTGATGGCGCTCGAAAGCAGGAGTCCCACAGCCATGAACCAGCGCGGGTTGCTCCGATCCGACACGGAGCCCATCACGAATTTGGAAATCCCATAGGCCATCGCGAGCCCCGTCATCGCCTCGCCGAGCTGCGCCTTGGAATATTCCGGATGCGCCTTCAGTATCTCCGGCAGGGCCAGCGAAAAATTTCCCCGCACGAGATAGAATCCGGCGTAGCCGAAAAAAATTCCGACAAACACCTGCCAGCGCAGCCGTCGGTATTCGGAGTCGATTTGATCTGCCGGCAGCGCGGGCGCAATGGGGGCGGGTTTGAGAAACGAAATCACGGGGCGGCGGAGTGTGCGGAAACTTCCGTGCCGCCGACAAGCTCCGGCCGCGTGGAATCACGCAAAAGGTAACCGCGCGCCAGCGCCGTGTAGGCCGCCACCTGCGCATCGATCCACGCGGCATCGCGTTTCAACTCCGCCGCGAGCAGCCGCGCCACCGTCGGTGCCGCCGCGATCGAGCCGCGGGCGTCGAGCAGCAGCGCGCGGGTGCGGCGCGCGAGCACGTCCTCGACCGTCCGCGCCATTTCGTGGCGCGCGTGCCAGAGGACTTCGCTTTGCCGCATCGGCAGGCCCGCGACGAGCGGCTGGTCGAGTTGCGGTTCCGTTTTGGCGAGAGCCATGACGCCTGCCGCATCGCTGCCGTAGGTCCGCATGTGCGGCGGTCCGTCCACCGCTTGAGTGGCACCATGAATCGCGAGCCCGGCCGTCGGTGATGGCGTGTGAGCAAGGCCGGCCACGCGCTCCGCCCGATCGATCACGTCCTCGGCCATTTTTCGGTAGGTGGTCCATTTTCCCCCGGTCAGCGTGATGAGCCGGCCGGGCGAAATCGCGATGGTGTGATCGCGCGAGAGCGCCGCCGTCGTGCTCTTGCCTTCGCGCGTGACCAGCGGCCGCAGGCCCGCGAAGACGCTGAGCACGTCACGCTCACCCGGATCGCGCGTCAGGTATTTTCGCGCGTGCTCCAGGATGAATTCGATTTCGTGGGGCAGCGCGCGCGGTTCTGCCGAAGGAGCGACACCCGGCGTGTCGGTCGTGCCGACCACCACCCGGTCGTGCCACGGAATCGCGAAGAGCACGCGGCCGTCCGCGGTCTTGGGGATCATCAGCGCGCTCGTGCCCGGCAGGAATTCGCGCGGCAGCACCACATGCACGCCCTGGCTCACCGTGACCATCGGCACCGCCGCGGGTTCGTCGAATTTTCTCAGCTCATCAACAAAGACGCCTGTCGCGTTGATCACCGCGCGTGCACGAATCGCAAACTCCACGCCCGTCTCCCGGTCGCGGGCGAGCACGCCGTTCACGACGCCGCGCTCCTTGGTCAGGCCGACGCACGCGCAGTAGTTGACGAGGGTCGCACCGTGCTCGACCGCCGTCTGCGCGAGGTTGATCGCGAGGCGCGCATCGTCGAACTGGCCGTCGTAATAAAGCACGCCGCCCGCGAGCCCCTTCGTCTCGACCGTCGGCAGATGCCCGGCGGTCTCGGCGCGAGACAACCGTTGCGAGCGGCCGAGCGACCACCGCCCCGCGAGCAGGTCGTAGGCGGTCAGACCAAGCGTATAATACGCCCCATCCCACCACGAGTAGTTGGGAATCACGAACGCCATCGCGTGCGCGAGATGCGGGGCGTTGCGTAGAAGCAGCCCGCGCTCGCGCAACGCCATCTTCACCAGCGCGAGGTTGCCCTGCCTGAGGTAGCGCACGCCGCCGTGGACAAGTTTCGTCGATCGGCTCGACGTGCCTTGCGCAAAATCGTCGCGCTCGATCAGCGCCACACGGTGACCGCGCGCGGCGGCATCGACCGCGGCGCCGAGTCCGCTCGCGCCGCCGCCAACGATGACGACGTCGAAGACCTCGCCGCCAGCGCGCAGCCGGTTCATGGGAGAGTTACGATGCATCAAGTAAACGGGCGTGGGCCATGTCAGAAGGTTCGCGCCACCTCAAAGGTCAACGGCCAAGCGCGCAATCTCTCGCTTGCCCGCGCCGCGCCGCACCGTCACGTTCCGCGCCTAAGTTCATGGCCTTCCCTCCCCCTCCCGCCGTTTTGTCGGCCCGCGATCTCCGCGGGTCGGAACTCGACACCGCACCCGCCGACGCCCTGCTGCGCATTTATGCCTGGATGCACCTCGCGCGCATCACGGACAACCGCATCCTCGATCTTTTCCGGCAGGGGTTGATGCGCGGAACCGTGACCGGCGGCCAGGGGAACGAGGCGCTCATCGTGCCGCTCGCGCTCCTCGCCGACAAAGCGCTCGACGTCACGTCGTTCACGCACCGCGATCTCGGCGGCCATCTCATCTGGGGCCAGCACCTGTGCGTGCATCTCAACCAGTATTTCGCCAACGCCGGCAGCCCGACGAAGGCGCGCGAGGGCAACATCCACCGCGGCGATCCGGCGAACCGCTCCTACCCGATGATCAGCCACCTCGGTGCGATGCTCTCGGTCGTCGCGGGCGCGACCGACTCGCAGCGGCGGCAGGGCAAACCCGCCGTGGGCTTTGCGTTTTTCGGCGACGGCGGCTCCAGCACGGGCGATATCCACGAGACGATGAACCTCGCCTCGCTGCTCTCGTTGCCGGTGATCTTCGTGATCGAAAACAACGGCTACGCCTACTCGACGCCGACCTCGGAGCAGTTCGCGCCCGGCACGGAGTTGTGGCGGCGCGCCGCCGGCTACGGCATGGAGGCGCTCACGCTCGACTGCACGAGCGATGTCGCGCACGTCGCCCGAACCCTCGCCGCCGCGATTGAAAAAACGCGCGCCACCTCGCGACCGATGTTGATCGAGGCGCAGGTGCTGCGGCTGCGTGGCCACGCCGCTTACGACACGTGCGATTACCTAAAGCCCGGCGAGATTGAGGCCATGTTCGCCCGCGATCCGGTGCCACGCGCCCGCGCGCAGGCGGTGGCCGCCGCCGACGCCGCGCGCGTCGAAGCCATCGAGGCGGAGCTCAACGCCTATCTCGAGGTCTGCGTGCAGGTCTCGCTCGCCACCGCGCGGCCCACCGCCGCCGGCATGGCCGATGATCTTTTCGCGCCGGCATCGGCCCCAAAATCATGGCAGGCCGAGCCCGCCGCACCGGTGCAGCTCAACTCCGCGCAGGCGATCAACCTCGCGCTACGCAAGGTCCTCGCCGAGCGCCCCGAGTCGATCGTGATGGGGCAGGACATTGGCATCTACGGCGGCGCGTTCAAAGTCACCGAGGGTCTGCTCGCGGATTTCAGCCGCGCGCGGGTGCTCAACACCCCGCTCGCCGAGAGCGCGTGCACCGGCTACGCCATCGGCCTCGCGCTCAACGGCCACCGGCCGATCGAAGAATTTCAGTTCGCGGATTTCTCCACCGAGGCGACGACCCAAATCACGCTCAACGCCGCGACGATGCACTTTCGCTCCGGCGCGCAGTGTCCGCTCGTGCTGCGGCTGCCGTGCGGCGGCGGGCTCACCTTCGGATCGTTTCACTCGCAGGAGCTGGAGTCGCTTTTTCTTTCGATGCCGGGAATCAAGGGCCTCTACCCGAGCACGCCGCAGGACGCCTTCAATGCGCTCCTCGCCGCCTACGAGGACAACAATCCCGTGCTGCTCTTCGAGCACAAGGCCCTCTACCGCCGCGGCCGCGCGCCCGTCGTCTGGGATCCAAACTACCGCGACATCTGGTCGCCGAAAAAATTGCGCGCCGGCGACTACGCGACATTCGTCACCTATGGCGAGATGGTCTATCTCGCGACCGAAGCCGCCGACTACCTTGCCACCGAATACGAGACGACCCTCGACCTCTTCGATCTCCGTGCGCTCGCGCCACTGCAACTCGACGCCATCGAAGCCTCCCTCGCGCGCACCGGCCGCCTCATCGTGCTCCACGAAGGCCGCCGCACCCACGGTTTCGGCGCGGAACTCGTGTCGCGCCTCGTCGAGAAACATTTCGCGACGATGAAAGCCGCCCCCCTCCGCATCACCTCGCTCGACCTGCCCGTGCCCTTCGCGCCCGAACTGGAAAAGGAATACCGCCCCACGACGGATAAGATCATCGAGCGGATTACGGAATGGATCGGATGAGGATAAATATTTCAGATATCCCCGACCTCGTTCAGCGGCACCGCGAGCGATTCCGCGCAAACGATCAGCCGTTGCTGGAGATTCAGACACGCGTCAGGAAAGCGCGGCAGCTAACCCGCCAAGATTTGGAGATCGTCTGCGCATGGAAGTCGCGGCGTTCGGCGCATCACGCCACAAAAAACATCGAAGCTGAAGTTGCTGAAATCAGCCATTTTTCCCTGACTGCTAAATGTGAGCGAACTCGTGTCGAATCCCTCCAACTACTGCGAGGTGTGAACTATCCGACGGCCGACGGCCTACTCCATTTTTTTCACATCGAACCCTACCCAATCATCGATTTTCGCGCATTATGGAGTCTCGGATTACGCGTGTCAGCGCCATATACCTTTGATGACTGGTGGAAGTATGTGGAAATCTGCCGAACACTGCTTTCCAAAGCGCTGCGCAGCACGCCGTCGTTAACCATGCGCGAAATCGACTGGGCCCTTTGGGCTTACTCGAAGGAAACCCAGCCGCCTGATAGAGGTGTTAGAAAATGAAAACTAAGCCCGTTCGGCGCATGACCGCCTCGGAACGTCCTTGGTCTGCGATCCGTCTCTTCGCCATGGACGTCGATGGCGTGCTCACCGACGGCACGGTGCTGGTTTCGTCGGACGGCACCGAGGCGAAGAATTTTTCCATCCTCGACGGCATGGGTTTGAAACGACTGGAAAAAGCCGGCGTCGCGGTGGCCTGGATCAGCGGGCGGCCCTCGGGGGCGACGACCGCGCGCGCGAACGAGTTGAAAATTCCCCACCTGATCCAAGGCCGCACCGACAAGCTCGCGGCGCTCCAGGAACTCGCGGCCAAACTCTCCCTGTTGCCCGCGCAGTGCGCCTACATGGGCGACGACGATATCGACGCGCCCGCGATCGCGTGGGCCGGAGTCGGCATCGCTCCCAGCGGGTCAATGCCCGCGGCGCTCGCCGTCGCCGACATCGTCCCCGCGCGCCCCGCCGGGCACGGCGCGGTGCGTGAAATCTGCGAACTCATTCTCGCGGCGCGGGTCTAGCCCGCTTCTGCTGATCCGGTGAAACCCTCGCTGCTCTTTCTCGCGTTGTTGCCGTTGTGCGCCACGCACGCCCAGGCTCCGGCCGCAGTTTCACCCGGCGCAACAGTTTCCACCGGTGCTCCCGCCTTGAATTGGGTGCTCCCCATTTTCACCGACAAGGAGGGCTACCGCTCGATGACGCTGCGCGGCACCGAGGTGCGGCCCGTCGGCAAGACGATCGCCGTAACCGATCTCAGCATCACGATTTTCTCGGCCGACGCAAAGGCGCAGGTCGACAGCATGCTGCTCAGCCCCGTCGCGATTTTTTCGCCGAAGGAGAATCGCGCGAGCGGCGACAAGACAGTGCGCTTCATCCGCGATGACGTGGAGGTGACCGGCCTCGGTTGGACGTATGATCATGCCGCGCGAAAAGTTTCGCTCCGGGAAAACGTCCGCGTCACCTTTCGCGCGCAATTGAACGACATCCTGAAATGATCCGCCTCTCCCGCCTCGCCATCACGGGCCTCGCCGCTCTTGCGCTCCATTCGTTCGCGCCGGGTGCCGAGCCGCCGCCCGCACCCGTCGCACCTAAGGCTCCGCTGGTGCCGACCGAGATCGTCAGCGGCGCCGCCGAGATGGTGAGCACGGACAGGGAGACCACGTTCACGTTTTCAAAGGGCGTCACCGTCACCGCCACCAACCTCAAGATCACGTGCGACGATCTCGTGGTGATTTCCAAACGCTCCGGCGATCCGACCGCGACGATTGGCAAACAGGACAACTTCAAGTCGCTCGTCGCGACCGGGCGCGTCCACATCTTGCAAAACGACCGCGAAGCCTTCTGCGCGCGCGCGGAGGTTTTTCCCGGCGACGACAAGGTCGTGCTGACCGGCAACCCGCGCGTGCGTAGTCTCGACGGCCAGTATCAGGCCAGCGGCCCAAAGATGGAACTGCTCCGCGGCGAGCGCCGCGCCCAGATGATCGGCGAGGGCACGGCCCGCCCGACGATCACGCTGCCCGCCCTCAAGGATCTCGGCTTCGACAAGGTGCCGGAAAAAAAGAAAGCCTCGACTCCGGCAACAGCGACGGGCGAAGCGCCGAAGACCGAATCGAATCCGCCGCCCAAACTCACGGTGCCGTTGCCCCCTCCGCCGAAATGAGTGCCGCTCCTCCCGTGGCGCAGTCCGAGATCAAGACGGAGGCGCTCGTCAAAACGTTTGGCCAGCGCACTGTCGTCAACGGCGTGAGCCTGCATTTTCGCGCCGGCGAGGTCGTCGGCCTGCTCGGGCCCAACGGCGCGGGCAAGACCACGACGTTCTACATGGTCGTCGGCCTCGTGCCCGCGACTTCCGGCCGCGTGCGGCTCGATGGTGCGGACATCACGCGGCTGCGCATGCACCAGCGCGCGCGCCGCGGCATCGGTTATCTGCCGCAGGAGGCGTCGGTGTTTCGCAAGCTCACCGTGGAGGAAAACATCCTCGCCATCGTCGAAGTTGCGGGTGTCCCGCGGCGCCAGCGCCGCGCGCGCGTCGAGGAGCACCTCACCGAGCTCTCGCTCACCCACGTCGCAAAACAGAAAGCCTACACGCTCTCCGGCGGCGAGCGCCGCCGCCTCGAGATCGCGCGCGCGCTCGTGACGCGGCCGAAATTCCTGCTGATGGACGAGCCCTTCGCCGCCATCGATCCCATCTCGGTGGCGGAGGTGCAGAAGATCATTCTCCAACTCAAGTCGCGCGGCATCGGCGTCGTCGTCACCGATCACAACGTGCGCGAAACGCTCCGCATCGTCGACCGCGCCTACCTCATCCATCAGGGCAAGGTGCTGACCGAGGGCACCGGCGATTTCCTGATCCAGGACGAGCAGGCGCGAAAGTTTTACCTCGGCGAGGGATTCAATCTGTAGGGGAAGTAGCGGGCAGGGAGTAGCGGGTAGCGAGCATTCGAGCCCAAGCGTCCGCGGGTTTTCTACTCGCTACCCGCTACTCGCTACCCACTACTTTTCCCCAACACCCCATGCAAAAAGACGTTCACGGGATCACGGTCGCGCATTTCTTCGAGACGTTTCGCGAGAAGCTGAAGCTCCAGCTGGAGGTCGGCGAACGCGGCCTGCACCGGATGATCCACGAGGGCACGATCAACCGGCCGGCGCTGGCGCTCACGGGGTTCTTCAAGTATTTCGCGCACCGGCGCGTGCAGGTGCTCGGCGCGGCCGAGTGGAGCTTCCTCAAGACCCAGCCGCCGGAAAAGCAAATCGCGGCCCTGCAGGAAATGGTCCGTCGCGGCATCCCGTGCATCGTCCTCACGCGCAACTATCACCCGACCGCGCCGATGGTCACGATCGCGAAGGAGATGAACCTCCCGATTCTCCGCACGCCGATGATCACGATGAACTGGATCAATCTCGCGACGATCGCGCTCGACAACGAGTTCGCCCCGCGCGGCACCGAGCACGCGACCACCCTCGATATCAAGGGCGTCGGCGTGATGCTCCGCGGCGATTCCGGCATCGGAAAAAGCGAGTGCGCCCTCGCCCTCATCGAGCGCGGCCATTCGCTCGTCGCCGACGACCTCACGCTGATCCGGCTCCTCGACGAGCGCGAACTGATGGCCTCGAGCCGCGCGCTCAACCGCGGCTACATGGAATGCCGCGGCATCGGCATCATCAACGTCGCGGAAATGTTTGGCGTGAAGTGCGTCCGCCTCGAGAAGCGCATCGACATGGTGATCACCCTCCGCGAGTGGAAGGAGGGCGTGGATGAAGAGCGCACGGGACTCGACGAGGCCCGCTACGAGATGCTCGGGAAGAGCCTCCCGCACGTCGAACTCTACGTGCGCCCCGGCCGCGACATCGCCCGCCTCGTCGAGGTGGCTGCGCTCACGCAGGCGCTCAAGAAGATGGGCCACGATCCCGCGCGCGATTTTAACAACCGGCTTATCGCCCACATGAGCGAGCAGGCCGCGCAGGCGAAGCCCACGAAAATCCGCCCGGTTGATCGCGAGGAGAAGGCGCCGGTGAGCTGAGGCGGCGCCGCGCCGTCCCGACGTGCGCGGCGGAAATTGTCTGGCGTTTCAGATCGGGCGTTCGGAGTTTCATCCCCCATGTCCACCTCCGCCTCCCGCGTCGACGGCCGCCGTCCCGATCAATTGCGCCCGATTTCGTTCGAGGCCAACATCGCGCCCCATGCCACGGGCTCCGTGCTGGTTTCGTTTGGACTGACGCGCGTGATCTGCGCGGCGACGATCGAGAACAACGTGCCGACGTGGATGAAGCAGCAACGCGTGCCCGGCGGCTGGCTGACGGCGGAATACTCGATGCTCCCCTACTCCACGCTCGACCGGAAGCCGCGCGAGATTTCCAAGGGCAAGCCCGACGGCCGCAACATCGAGATCCAGCGCCTCATCGGCCGCTCGCTCCGCGCCGTGCTGGACTTGCAGAAGCTCGGACAAAACACGCTGTGGATTGACTGCGATGTGTTGCAGGCCGACGGCGGCACGCGCACCGCCTCCATCACCGGCGCGTATCTGGCCGCGCGGCTCGCCGTGCAAAAACTCATCGATGCCAAAAAAATCCCGGAGAACCCGCTGACCGATTCCGTCGCCGCCGTGAGCGCGGGAATTTTCCAGGGCGAGGCGCTGCTCGATCTAAATTATGTGGAGGACAAGGACGCCGAGGTGGACGCCAACATCGTGATGACCGGCCGCGGGCAATTCGTCGAGGTGCAGGGCAGTGGCGAGGAGACGACTTTCTCCGCTGAGCAATTGCAGGCGCTGCTGGGTCTCGCGCAAAAGGGCGTGAAGGAACTCGCCACGCTCCAAACCGCTTTTCTCACGCGGCAACTGTTGGTGCGGTAGCGCTCAGACTTTTTGTGTTTCCTGCGGCTGGGGCGGGCCGAAGTTACCGCTCTCCGCCGCTTTTACGAAACCCTCGGTCACGCTCTTCAACTCCTCCCAGCGGCGGCGGATGGTCTTCGCCTCAATCTTGGAAATCGTGTTGTCCGCTGAAGCGCGCGCGATCGTCGCCAGCATGTCGGCGAACTCCTGCACGATGTCGTTGGTCGCCGGAATCACCCCGACCCGCGGCAGGTTGTGCGGGTTGCGGATGTAGAAACCGTCGGCCTGCTCGCACACCCACTGCGCGACGCGCGCATCGCCCGTGATGCGGATGAGGTGCCCCACGCGGTCGAGCGGGCTGCTCGCACCGCTGCCACTCTCATCTTCGGATGGCTCCGCCCATTTGTAGATCAGCGACAACGAGAGATTCATCTCTGCCGCGATTTGCTTGGCGCTGGTTTTCTTGAGGACTTCCCTCATCACCTCGTGCGAGTGCATCGGCGGCGAGCGTGGGAACGCGGCCAAGAAACGCAATCCCGCGCGTGCTCCGAATCCGGCGGGGGCCGGGAAATTGGGCCGCGGTTTTTTTGCGTGCGTCCCCGGCTCCCGTTCTGACTTACTCCGCGCTCCCTCCCACTCCCCTTTTTTCAAATGAACATCCACGAGTATCAGGCCAAGGCCCTCTTCGAAAAATTCGGCGTCCCCGTCCCTAAGGGCGCGGCCGCGACCTCGCCGGAGGAGTTCATCAACGCCCTCGCCCAGCTCCCGGAGGGCCCCACGATGGTGAAGTCGCAAATCCACGCCGGCGGCCGCGGCAAGGGCACGTTCACCGACGGCTTCAAGGGCGGCGTGAAGTTCTGCCAGACCAAGCACGACGCCAAGGAGATCGCCGCCAAGATGCTCGGCAACACCCTCGTCACGATCCAGACCGGCCCCGCCGGCCGTAAGGTCCAGACGATCTACTTCACCGCCGCGAGCGACATCAAAAAGGAATACTACCTCGCCATCCTCCTCGACCGCGCCTCGTCGCGCCCGGTGATTGTCGCCTCCACCGAGGGCGGCGTTGAAATCGAAAAGGTCGCGCACGACTCCCCGGAAAAGATCCACAAGGTCCTCGTCGATCCCGCCTACGGCCTCGCCGATTTCCAGGTGCGCGATCTCATCACCAAGCTGGGCCTCGCCGGCGCCGAGGCGAAGAACGCCGGCAAGCTCATCCGCAATCTCTACACGATGTTTTGGGAAACCGACGCCGCGATGGTCGAGGTCAACCCGCTCATCACCACGCCGACCGGCGACGTGCTCGCCCTCGACGCCAAGGTCTCCTTCGACGCCAACGCCCTCTACCGCCACCCCGAGATCGTCGCGCTCCGCGATCTCAACGAGGAAGACCCGAAGGAAATCGAGGCCTCGAAATTCTCGCTCAGCTACATCGCGCTCGACGGTAACATCGCGTGCCTCGTCAACGGCGCCGGCCTAGCGATGAGCACGATGGACATCATCCAGCACTACGGTGGCACGCCCGCCAACTTCCTCGACGTCGGTGGCGGCGCCTCCAAGGACCAGGTCATCGCCGCCTTCAAGATCATCCTCGGCGACAAAAACGTGAAGGGGATCATGGTTAATATTTTCGGCGGCATCATGGACTGCAACGTCATCGCCACCGGCATCGTCGAGGCCGTGAAAGAAGTCGGCCTCAAGCTCCCGCTGGTCGTCCGCCTCGAAGGCAACAACGTCGCCGCCGGCAAAGCCACCCTCGCCGCCTCGGGCCTCGCACTCGTCTCCGGCGACAACATGGCCGACGCCGCCCAGAAAATCGTCAAGTTGGTCGCCGCCTAAATTGAAGTAGCGAGTAGCGGGTAGCGAGCATCACGCGCGCGTCCGCTCCCTCTACTGGCTACGCTTCATCTACTCGCTACTCACTACCCGCTACTCGCTACCTTTTCCCATGGCCATTCTCATCACTCCCGAAACGAAGATCCTCATCCAAGGCATCACCGGCGAATTCGGTGCGCGCCACACCAAGCTCTCGCTCGACTACGGCACCAAGGTCGTCGCCGGCGTCACGCCCGGGAAGGGCGGCCAGTTCTTCGAGCACGCCGGCCACAAGATTCCGATCTTCAACTCCGTCGCCGATGCCGCGCACGCCACCGGCGCCACCGTCTCCGCGATCTTCGTGCCGCCGCCGTTCGCCGGCGACGCGATCCTCGAATGTGTCGACGCCGGCCTCGATCTCGCCGTCGCGATCACCGAGGGCATTCCGGTGAAGGACATGATTCGCGTGAAGCGCGCGATGCAGGGCAAGAAGACGCGCCTCCTCGGGCCCAACTGCCCCGGCGTCGTCACGCCCGGCACCGGTGAAGGCTCCAAGGGCGGCTGCCGCATCGGCATCGCGCCCGGTTATATTCATAAGCGCGGCCACGTCGGCGTCGTCTCGCGCTCCGGCACGCTCACCTACGAGGCGGTCTTCCAGCTCACCTCAAAGAACATCGGCCAGACCACGTGCGTCGGCATCGGCGGCGACCCCGTCAACGGCACCTCGCACCTCGATGTCATCAAACTCTTCAACGCCGACCCCGAGACCCACGGCATCATCCTCATCGGCGAAATCGGCGGCAACGCCGAGGTCGAAGCCGCCCGCTGGATCAAAGCGAACTGCAAGAAACCCGTCGCCGGCTTCATCGCGGGAGCCACGGCCCCCGCCGGCCGCCGCATGGGCCACGCCGGCGCGATCGTCGGCGGCGCCGAGGACACCGCCGCCGCCAAGATCGCCGTCTTCAAGGAATGCGGCATCGAAGTCGCCGCCACCCCGAGCGACATGGCCGACGCATTACTCCGCGCCGCGAAGGCGAAGGGCGTGACGCTGAGTTGAGGTGGAGCGCGTTGACCTCAACGCGCTTTCGCGCTCAAACATTCTTTCATGGCTGAACAATCTTGGAAGAACGCAATCATTGCCGTCCTGAAGGACGCCAAGCACCCGTTACACTATCGGGAGATCACGGAACGAATTCTTGCACGCGGGCTCAAGACTACCGACGGTGCTACACCCGATGCCACCGTCGGGGCGAACATTACGGCTTCAATCAAGCATGATCGAGACGCGTCACCGTATATCAAAGTTGGCAAAGGTATCTTCGCGCTGCGAGAGCTTGAAGCGCAGCCCACAACAATCGAGCCCGAGCCTGACGGAGCCGATGAAGTCATTCGCGCCTTCGGGATGTATTGGCAGCGCGAACTTGTTGTGTGGCGGCGGCAGCCCAAACTTTTTGGGCGTCAACAAGTCGGGGCCAAGGGGGTAGATTTTTCGGAACAGCGAGGTATCTACGTGCTCTACGACCATCACACAGCTATTTACGTGGGTCGCGCTATTGATCGTCCTCTTGGACAGCGAATCTATGAGCATACACTTGATCGCGTGTCGGGTCGTTGGAACCGATTTTCTTGGTTCGGACTCTACGGCGTGACCGACACCGGCAAGCTCAACGAGGGGAAAATCACTCCGACATTCGCGACGCTTGTCACAGCACTTGAAGCAATTCTCATCGAGACTTTGGAACCGCCTCAAAATCGTCGCCGGGGAGACGATTTCATGGCGGTCGAATATATTCAGGACATTGATCCCGAACTGAAGGAACAGGAGTTACAGCGCACTATCCGTAACATCGAACAGAAACTCCGTCAGGCCCCGTAGCATTTGGGAAACGAGGGGATCAGATCGCGAAATTTGATTCGAGTCCACCGTCCGCTACGCCCGATCCGGAATCACGAGCGGAATTGCCTGATTCCGAAGCCGCCGGTAGTGCCGGAAATCGTCATCGACCGTGATGAGTTTCGCGCGCGGGCACAGCTCCGAGAGCACGACTAGCGTCGCATCGCCGGCGTCCATCAGGGGATATTTCAGCAACAACTCTTCCACCCGCCGCGGCTGTTCGGTCAAAACCGGGACGAGTAGCAACCGGCCTTCGGCAATCAGCCGCGGAATCACTACGAGGGCCGACCTCAGTTTTCGCAGATGGTGACACGCCTCGGCCACCGCGGTCTCGGTTGTGGCGAGCGGTTCGTCGAGCACCTCCAGCGTTCGCGTGCTCCACTCATGCCACTGGTCATCGCCGTCCAGAAATCCAATCAACGGACCGGCATCCACCAAGTAATTAATCGCCGAAGCCTTCACGCGTGGAGAGATCGCCTATGCCCGAACGGACGATGCCAGCGTATTTTTTCACGGCAGCACCAAACGACGCTGCCTTGCGCAGCCCAGTCCGGGTCGCCTTCGCGCGAACCTTTCGGGACCGCGGTTTGAGAGCCGATGATGACACGGTGCGCATACGATCAGGTTTCTCCGAATAGTCGGCCCGTCAAGCGCTCCTCTGCGCCAGCAACATCATTTCGGCAGGTTCGCTGTCCGCACAAAAAAGCCGCCCGGATTGCTTCGGGCGGCTGGGAAGTTTTCGCGAGATGGTTTCGCGAGCGGTGAGGCTCGTTATTCCTTCTTCGCGGCCTCGTCTAGAATGTCGCCGAGGTTCATCATGTCGTTGCCGGCGCTGCGGTTCAGCTGCTCGTAGGCGGAGGTCTCGGCGGCGAGTTCCGACTCGGAGTAGTTGGCGGCCTTGATCGAAAGGCCGAGGCGGCGCTCTTCGCGATCGATCTTGATCACGCGGGCGCTGACTTCCTGGCCTGGCTTGAGCACGTCCTTCACCTTGTCGATGCGCTCCTCGCTGATCTGCGAGATGTGCACGAGGCCGTCGATGCCGTCCTTCAGCTCCACGAAGGCGCCGAACGAGGTGATCTTGGTGACCGTGCCCTTCACGACATCGCCAATCTTGAAGAAGGCGTCGATGTCCGACCACGGATCGGTCGCGAGTTGTTTCATGCCGAGGCTGATGCGCTGCTGCGACGAATCGACGTCGAGCACGATCGCGTCCACTTCATCGCCCTTCTTGAGGACTTCGGAGGGATGGTTGACCTTGCGCGTCCACGACATGTCGGAGACGTGCACCATGCCGTCGATGCCCTCTTCGAGTTCGATGAAGGCGCCGTAGGTGGTCATGTTGCGAACCTTGCCGCGCACGCGCGCGCCGATCGGGTAGTTGTGGCGAACCATGTCCCACGGATTTGGCTCCAACTGGCGGAGACCGAGGGAAATCTTCTGCTCTTCCTTTTGGATACCGAGGACAACCGCGTCCAATTCCTGGCCGACTTTGAGGAGCTCGGAT
>JANXSC010000035.1 GCA_025352845.1 Opitutaceae bacterium | reverse complement strand
TCGGTGGCGTCGGCGTCTCCAGCGGGGGCGGCGGCGGGCGCACCCCCACCAATGCGGATGAGAAGCAGGTGGTCTTTCAAAAAGGCGTCGTGACGCGCGTGGACTAGCCCTGATCGCGCGAGCGTCGCCCGCGGATATGAGGGAGCCGGAATGAGGCATGTGTTCACCGGCCGTCCGCGCAGTTGCCAAGGACTGAAAAATCCTCAGCGTCGGCAGCATGAGCACGCTGGAAGCCATCGTCGAGGAATTGCGCACGCTGCCGCCGCCGAAGCTGGCGGAAGCGGCGGGTTTCATTCACCGCCTACGCGAAACTACCCGCGAGGAGCAGCTCGCCATCTTGCGCGAGACCTCGGGCGTTTGGAGCGAACCGGACGGCGAGGCCATCGAAAAGGCGATCGAAGAAGGCTGCGCAAAGGTCGATCCACGTGACTGGTGACGCGCTCCTCGACACCACCGTGGCCGTGGCGCATCTGCGTGGCGTCGCCGCGGTGAGCCAGCGCCTCACGGAAGCGCGCATCCTCTATCTGCCCATCATCGTGCTGGGCGAGCTGCACTACGGCATCCATCGCTCGGCCCGCCCGCAGGAAAATCTGCGGCAGCTCGAACGCTGGCTGCGCATCACCGTGGTCCTCGCGGGGACTCCCGCCACGGCAGAACGCTACGGCACCCTGAAACAGCAACTCGCGCTCGCCGGCACGCCCATCCCCGAAAACGATCTTTGGATCGCCGCGCAGGCACTCGAACACGGTCTGCCGCTCGCCACCCGCGACTCGCACTTTGCGCGCGTGCCGGGATTGGAGGTCTTGGATTGGCGGTGAGTGCGGCTCGTTTCCTGTCGGGCAACCCATCTCGCTTTTCATTCCGGCACGGCGACGAGCGCCGGGCTCTACCGTGCGCTGCGGCGCATCGCCGCCACGCCGCGACGCAGCGCGGCATAGTGGTTCTTCAAATAATAGCGCAGCCAGTAGGCGTAGCGGCGCGGACGGTGGGCGATGTCGCGCTTCAGTTCCGGCAGGGTCAGGCGCGTGAGCGATGCGACCTCGGCGGGATTGGGTGAGAATGCAAGCGGGGCCGCGCCGAAGAAGACGTAGACGATTTCGTTTTCGGTGAGCCCGTTTGGCAACGCGGTGCAGTAGCGCGCGCGAAAGGCATAGCGCAGCGGCGCGGTCGCACCCAGTTCCTCGGCCAGCCGGCGGCGCGCGGCGGCCAAGGTGGATTCGCCGGGGCGCGGGTGACCGCAGCAGGAATTCGCCCACAACCCGCCGGAGTGATATTTCGCGCGACTGCGCTGCTGGAGCAGCAGACGGCCGTCAGCCTCGACGAGGAAGATGGAAAACGCCCGGTGTAGCAGGCCCGCCTTGTGCACCGCCCATTTTTCGGCGCGGCCGATGGCGCGGTTGCGGGCGTCCAGGAGGATCAGGTCTTCGCTCATGCCTTCGAAGATGGCCCCATCCGTTTTGACATGGCGAGGAGCGCAGCGACGCGGCCATCCATCTGAAATTCCAGCCCGTCGACAAGCTCACGGCCCCGAGCGCAGTCGAGAGACTGGATTGCTTCGTCGCCGCGCCAAGCGCGGCTTCTCGCAATGACAAACGATGCCAGATTGCCTGCCTCGTTGATTTCCACGGGGAGTGATGTTTGTTTGCTTTGCCTGGTGTTCGTCAACTTGAGTCTGCGCCAGTCTTCTCCTCGTGTCCACGCCCCGCTCCAAACGCTCCTCGACCCGCGCGCTCGTCCCCACGGCCTCGCCAGCCATCGTCGATCACGGGTTCATTCCGGTGCGTGCGAAGCTGATCGAAGTGGCGGCGTTTCTCGATCGCGTGGAGCGGCACAAGGTCGCCGGCGATTTCCGCTGCGCGGCCCTGCGCGATGCCGCGGAACTGTTGGTCGACGGCAAGCCCGAGCGGGCGCGCCGCATCCTTGAAAAACTCAGCGATCCCACGACGGAGCCGGAAGCGGTCTCCTCGGGCAAAGCCGCGCTCGGTGCGTGGCGGCCCTCGGTCGCGCCGAAAAAATAACCGGCCATGCGCTACATCGAGCCCCACGGCCACATGGTCAGCCGCACGACCGACGACTATCAGGCGATGGTCACGGCCGGCTGCGTCGCCGTCTGCGAACCCGCTTTCTGGGCCGGCTTCGATCGCGGCTCGGTCGAGGGGTTTCGCGATTACTACCGTCAGCTCACCGAGTATGAGCCCGCGCGCGCGGCGAAATTTCTTCTGCCGCATTTTTCGTGGTTGTGTCTGAACCCCAAAGAATCCGAAGACCTTGCCCTCGCCCGCGACGTGCTCGCGATCATCCCGGAGTTTCTCACGCGACCCAACGTCCTCGGCATCGGCGAAATCGGCCTGAACCGGAATACGCGCAACGAGATGACCGTGCTTGAGCGCCACGTGGAGCTCGCCGTGCAGCACGACCAGCTGATCCTCGTCCACACGCCGCACCTCGAGGACAAACTGAAGGGCACGAATCTCATCCTCGACCTCCTCTCGTCGCACCGCGGCGTGAAACCCGGCCGCGTAATCATCGATCACGTCGAGGAGCACACGATTCAACGCGTGCTCGACCGCGGATTCTGGGCGGGCATCACGCTTTATCCCGACTCGAAATCCTCGCCACCGCGCGCCGTCGACATGCTGGAGATCTGCGGCCGCGAACGCATCTGGATGAACTCCGCCTGCGATTGGGGTGTGAGCGATCCGCTCGCGGTCCCGAAGACCGCGCTTGAGATGCGCCGTCGCGGCTACAGCGCCGACTTCGTCGATGCGGTGCTCTACCGCAATCCGCACACGTTTCTCTCGCAGTGCCCGAAGTTCCGCGTCGGTTAACCCATGGTCGTTTGTCTTCGTTGCGCGAAGGTAGGCCAGCCCGCTTGCGGGCGCGGGTTGGCGCGCGCTAGCGCGCTAACCTACGTAGCAAACGTCTCACGTCGGGCATCAACCGCCCTCCAGCTCCGATGAAGCTCAACCACGGCCTCGAACTCGCCTACTGCACCAACGTCCACCGCGGTGAGACGTGGGCGGAAACCTTCGCCGCGCTCGAACAGCACACGCTGCCCGTCCGCCGGCGCGTCGCGCCCGGTCGCAGTTACGCCATCGGCCTCCGTCTCGGCCAGCGCGCCGCGACTGAGCTCGCGCAGCACGACCACCTGCTCGCGTTTCAACGCTGGCTCGAAAAACACGACTGCACCGTTTTCACGATCAACGGATTTCCCTACGGCAGCTTCCACGGCACGCGCGTGAAGGAGCAGGTCTATGCGCCCGACTGGTCCACGCCCGAGCGGCTGGCCTACACCGAGCAACTCTTCGAACTGCTCGTGCAACTCGTCCCCCCCGGCGGTTCGGGCAGCGTCAGCACCGTGCCCGCGTCGTTCAAGGGTTTCTTCTCCGACATGGACGGGACGCCCATGCCACGTGGCACGGGCGTCTCGCCCGTGGGTTTGGGTGACGCCGCCCGGCGCAAAGCGATCTTCACTCACCTGACCGCGTGCGGCCGGCACATCGCAAATCTCGCGGAAAAATCCGGCTGCGATCTCCACCTCGGCCTCGAGCCGGAGCCGTGCTGCTTGATCGAGACGAGCGCGGAGACGGTCGCGTTTTTCAACGAATGGCGCGCCAGCGATCGCAGCATTGAGCCGCTGCTCCGCCACGTGGGCGTGAACTACGACTGCTGCCACCTCGCGATCGAGTTTGAGTCGGCCGCCGCGGCGCTCGACCGCCTCGCCGGTGCCGGGCTGCGGTTGAGCAAACTACATTTGAGTTCTGCGTTGCGCGTGAAACCCGACGCCGCGGGGCGTGCGGCGCTCGCGGCGTTTGTCGAGCCGACCTACCTGCACCAAGTCGTCGTTGGTCGCGCCGGCTCGCATGAAGTGCGCCGCCGCTTCATCGATCTGCCCGACGCGCTCGCGGATCCGGCGCCGGCGCGGTTCGACGACGAGTGGCGCGTGCATTTCCACGTGCCTTTGCACGCGACCCCCGGCGCGCCTTTTTCCGACACCCGCGATCATCTGATAGACGCGCTCGACTGGCTCGCGGCGCACCCCGGCGCCTGCACGCATCTCGAAATGGAGACCTACACGTGGGAGGTGCTCCCGCCCGCGCTGCGCCTGCCCATCGGCGAACAACTCGTGCGCGAATACGCGTGGACGCTCGCCGCGCTCGCCCAACGCGGCCTCGCCGATCCCGCGCTCGCCGCCCACTGCGCGCGGGAGGCCGGGGCGTGATGCGATCCCACCGGTTTGTCACTCTGAGCGCAGCGAAGAATCCAGCAGGAGCTTCGCCCGAAAAAATCGCGTTGTAAGCCCCATTGGATTCTTCGCTGCGCTCAGAATGACAACGAGGGAAAACACCACTTCGGGATTTTCACCGCGCGTTTGGTTCGACCTCGCGCGTGCCGGGAATTTTCCCTCGGTGGCGAGCAACGTCCTCGCGGCCCTCGTGCTGTCGTCCGCGTTTCAAAACGGAAACACGTTTCCTTCCACCGGCGTGCTCGCACTCGCCATCGTGGCCGGGTGCCTGATCTACGCGGGCGGAGCGACCTTCAACGACGTAGCCGACGCCGCCTTCGACCGACTCCACCGGCCCGAGCGCGCGATCCCGCGCGGCGCGGTCACCCGCGCTGGCGCGGCGTGGGTCGCGGGGATCGCGATGGCGGCGGGGATCGCGCTGCTCGTTTGCGTGGGCGGTGCATCGCCCATTTTTTCCGCGGCGCTCGCCGCCACCATCCTCGCCTACGATTGGATTCACAAACGCTGGATCGGCTCGGTCGTGCTCATGGCGGGCTGTCGGGTGCTGCTGGCGTTCGCCGTGGCTTCGCTGCCCTCGCGGAGCGCGTCGCCCGCGTTTCTCTGGTGGGCCGGCGGGCTCTTCGTTTACATCGTCGCGCTCAGCCTCATCGCGCGCTGGGAATACAAGCCCGGCGCGCCCGCGGCGAAAATCGGCCGCTCGGTCGGCCGGCTGCTCGCCTTCATTCCGCTTCTCGACGCGGCGGCGTTGCTGGCGGTGGGCGCGTGGATTCCGGCAATGGCTTGCGCGGCGGCAGTTCCTCTCGGACGCTGGGCGCAACGCCTCACCGCCTCCACCTGACTCGCGCATGTCCGCCCGCTCCGATCTCGTTTCCTTTCCCATCACGCTCCGGCACGAACATCGCCTGATCTTCACGCGCGATGTCTTCGCCTCGGACAACGACACCTTGGTCAACCTGCTCCCGCCGCGCGAGCCGGGCGGCAAGGCGCGCGCCATCGTGTTTTGGGATGCGGGGCTCGCCACGGTGTTTCCCGGCCTCGCGGAGAAACTGACCCGCTGGTTTGCCGCCCGCGCCGACCGCGTGCGCCTCGAAGCGGCGCCGATCGCACTTACGGGCGGCGAGGGCGTGAAAAACGATTTTCACCAACTGGAGCAAGTATGGCAGGCGATCAACGCCGCCAAACTCTGCCGCCACTCCTTCGTGATCGCGATCGGCGGCGGCGCGGTGCTCGACATGGTGGGCTTCGGCGCCGCGACGGCGCACCGCGGCATTCCGATCGTGCGGCTGCCCACGACGAGCCTCAGCCAGGCGGACGGCGGCCTCGGCGTGAAGAACGGCGTGAATTATTTCTCGAAGAAAAACTGGCTCGGTGCCTTCGTCGTGCCGCACGCCGTCGTGAACGATCTCGCATTTCTCCACGGCCTGCCGCCGCGCGACCGCCGCGCCGGATTGATTGAGGCGCTCAAGGTCGCGCTGATTCGCGACGCAAAATTTTTCGAATTCATCGCGGCGCGCGTCGAGGCGCTCGTCCGTTTTGACCCGGAGCCCTACGAGGCCGTCATCCGGGAAAGCGCGCGCCAGCACATGGAGCACATCGCCACGGGCGGCGATCCGTTCGAGCGCGGGTCGGCGCGGCCGCTCGATTTCGGCCACTGGGCGGCGCACAAGCTGGAGCAGCTCTCGGAATTTCGCGTGAGCCACGGCGAGGCCGTCGCCGTCGGCATGGCCATCGATCTCATCTACGCGCGGCGCATCGGCCTGCTACCGGAGCCGATTGCGGAACGCATTCTCGGGATTATTCAGCGATTGGGTTTCGAGCTGTTCGCCCCCATCAAAGAAATTCGCAGCCCGAGCGGCCGGCAGGACATGCTCGACGGGTTGGAGGAGTTTCGCGAACACCTCGGCGGTCGCTTGACCATCCCGATGATCCGCGCGCCGGGCGACCGGCTCGACGTCCATGAGATGGACGGACCGGTGGTGAAGGCGGCGTTCGAGGAATTGCGGGAGCGTTATGGCTGACGTTTCAGCCGAGTGTGTTTGCGGGTGGGCGGGCACGTCCCTGTGCCCGCATGATGAACCGCGGACCAAGCTGGAATGCGGGCATAGGGGCATGCCCGCCCACCTCGTTGGCATCGGGGCAACGACATGAGTGCGACCACTCGCACCGCGATCCTCAACGTCGTCGGCCTCACCCCACGACTGATCGGGGCGAACACACCGCGGCTCGCCCAGCTCGCGCAAACGGGCGGGCTCATCCGCGTGCAGCCCGTGCTGCCAGCCGTCACCTGCACTGCGCAGAGCACGTATCTTACGGGCCTTCCGCCGTCGGGCCACGGCGCGGTCGCCAACGGCTGGTATGATCGCGAACTCGACGAACATCATTTTTGGAAGCAGTCGAACCACGTCGTCCGCGGCGAGAAGCTCTGGGAAACGTGTCGCGCCGCGCGCCCCGGCTTCACCTGCGCGAAATTGTTTTGGTGGTATAACATGTATTCCACCGCCGACTGGTCGATCACGCCGCGGCCGATGTATCCCGCCGACGGACGGAAGTTCTTCGACGTCTACTCGCACCCGCTCTCGATCCGCGACGCGATCAAGCGCGACCTCGGCGAGTTTCCGTTTCCCGCCTTTTGGGGTCCGCTGGCCGGCATCGCCTCCTCTGAGTGGATCGCCCGCTCGGCAGAGTGGATCGAGGAGAAGCACCGGCCCGACCTGTCACTCGTTTACCTGCCACACCTCGACTACAATCTCCAGCGCCTCGGGCCCAACGATCCGAAGCTCGCCGACGATTGCCGCGCGATTGATCGCGTGGCGGGCGAGTTAATCGACTTTTACCAAAAGCGCGGCGTGCGCCCGATCGTGCTCTCGGAATACGGCATCACCGCCGTGCGCCGCTCGATTGCGCTCAACCGGATTTTCCGCGCCAAGGGCTGGCTGACGATCAAGGACGAGCTCGGGCTCGAGCTGCTCGACTGCGGCGCGAGCAAAGTCTTCGCCATCGCCGACCACCAAATCGCGCACATCTACGTGAACGACCCCGCGCTGCTCGGCGCGGTGCGCGCGACCGTCGAGGCGGTGGACGGCGTCGCGCGTGTGCTCGGCGCCGATGAGAAACGCGCCGCCGGCCTCGACCACGCGCGCTCGGGTGACCTCGTGGCGTTTTCGACGGAGGACGCGTGGTTCACCTACTACTATTGGGACGACGACGCGAAGGCACCCGACTTCGCCCGCTGCGTCGATATCCACCGCAAATACGGCTACGACCCCGTCGAACTCTTCCTCGATCCCGCGATCCCGCTACCAAAACTAAAAATCGCCGCGAAGCTGCTGAAAAAGAAACTCGGTTTCCGCACGCTCATGGACGTGATCCCGCTCGACGCGGCGCTCGTTAAAGGTTCGCACGGCACATGCCCCGCCGATTCCGCCGAGTGGCCGGTGCTGATCGGCACTGGCGCGACGGCCGGCGATGCTCCCATCGCCGCGACGGCCGTGCGTGACCGTTTACTAGCAGCGTGTCTAAGGGCGACGCCAAGTAATACCAATCGCCCGTGATTTCTAGACCTTTGGTTCAGGTGTAGCCGAGGTCGCTGACCTCGGTCCGGGGTCGGCGACCCCAGCTACATCGGGCGGGAATAAGTCCAATTCTCACGGGACGTTGGTATAAGGCGGGTCTTTGACCCGCCCCCCGCCGCGGTTTCAACCGCGGGTCCGGTCCATGGACGCACAAAGGGCGGGTCAGAGACCCGCCCTACTCTCACGGCGACCGGCCGCTCAGTATTTCGCCGTGAGCGAGAGCACCGCGCGTCCGGGCATACCGCGCTGCTGGTTCGCGGGGAAATACTCGATGTTGCCCATGTTCTGCCAATTGATCGCGGCGGTCACGGGGTGGCCCTCCCACTTCCAGTCGTAGCCGATGGCGGAATTCCAGAGCGTCTCGGCCGGCAGGAAAAGTTTCGGGTTGTTTGTGCGCTGGGCTTTTTTCCCGGTGTGGTTGAAGCCTGCGCCGACCCAAAGGCCTTTCACGGAGCCCGTGTTGAACGTGTAACGCGTCCAGATGTTGGCGAGCGCCTTGACGGTCGCCTCCGGGTGCGCCCCGAGGAATACCTCCTCGCCCTTCGGCACCTGCTTCACGCGCACGTCGGTGATCGCGCCGCTGAAATAAACCTGCCAGTTGTCCGCCGGCGACCACGTGACCTCGGCCTCGAGGCCGTTGCTGCGGTCGAGCGTGCCCTGGAGGCTGTTCGTCACGGTGACACCGGTCACGTTGAACGAGTTGAAGCGCAGCACGCGGTCGCGCTGATCGATTTGGAAAACGGCGACGGTCGAGGACACGCGGCCGTTCAGGAAATCGGTCTTCACACCGAACTCGTAGCCCTTCGAGGTCGTCGGCTTTGCGGGACCGATCGGGACGTTTTCGAACGTGAGCGCAGTGGCGTTGAGCACGAAGGACTCGCTGTAGGAGCCGTAGAACATGAGGTCGCGCGTCGCCTTCCAGCCGAGGCCGAGCTGGGGCGTGGTCTTCTTATTGGAGACGGTCGCGAGGCTCGTCGCAGGGGCGAGGAAGTTATCGGTCGAGCCGGAGGCCTTGTTGTAGCGCGCGCCGATAACGACGCTCAAGCGATCCTCGAGCAGGCTCGCGTTGAGCACGGCGTAGGCGGCGCGGTTGCGCGAGACGGAGAGGTTGTGCGTCGAGAACGGCAGCGTGGTCGGATCGAAGTCGGTCGTGTAGTCCCACGTCGCGGGATTCTTGATATCCCACACCGGGAAAAAATTCGCCGTCGCGCTCTGTCGGAGCCGGCCGAAGCCGCGCGACTCGTTGTAGAACGCACCGACCAGTGGCTTCAGTTTCATCCCGTTGACGGTGTAGTTGCCGGCCAGTTCGACCTGCGAGGCCTTGCCCTGGCCAAAACTTTCCTGGAGCCGCTTGCGGCGGCCGAGCTGCGCCTGCGGGGCGTTGAGCGCGAGGTTCGGATTGCCGAGGAGGTCGCGCGCGTAGTTCGTCGCCGCGATCAGATAATTCGCCGCCGAGATCGGCAGCGTGGCGCCGGCGGGATAATAACTCGCGGGCACCGTGACGCTCACCGCGCCGAGGCCGGTGAGTTTTTGCGCGGTGCGGTTCTTGTTCCAGTTGAAGTTCGCGCGCGCGCCCCAGTGGTCGGAGAGTTTCGCGGTCAGCTCGGCGTTGATCGACTCGTAGTCGGTGAAGCGGTGGTCGTTGTTCGAGACGTAGTTGAAATCGCGCGCAAACGGATAGGCGCTGAGGAAACCCGGGTCGCTGTTGTCGGGTTTGATGAGCACGCCGGTCGCGCTGAGGATACCGCTCGCGGGCGGCAGGCCGACGACCTCGATGTTGGGCTTGATGTGCGCGGACGGCGGCGTCTCGCGGCGCGAGAACCACTGGTAGTCGACCGTGAGCGCGACGCGCTCCGTGATGCGCCAAGTGATCACCGGCGCGAGCACCGTCGTGCGCTGCTTGCCGGGCGAGATAAACTCGTAGCCGTTTTCCCACGCGCCGTTGAAACGGAAGAGCAGGGTCTTGCCCGCGATCGGCTGGTTGAGATCGAGCGCGGTGCGCCAGAAGCTGTCCGTGCCGGCCTGAGCGTTGACGATGGTGAACGGTTTCGCGCCGGGGCGCTTCGTGATGTAGTTCACCGTGCCGCCGGGCGCGACCTGGCCGTAGAGCACCGAAGACGGGCCCTTCACGACCTCGACGCGCTCGACCGTCAGCGTATCCACGTAGCCCTCGCCCACGAAGCCGTTGTGCTGCGGCGACTGGTCGAAGCCGCGGATGGTGAAGACGGCGTTGCCGGCGTTGAACTCGCGGCCCGCGCTCGTGACGCCGGGCGCGTATTGCACCACGTCGAAAAGATCCCGCGCGCCGATGTCGGCGATGAACTGCGAGGTGAACGCACTGATCGCGAAAGGCAGGTCCTTGATCGGCGTGTCGATGCGGGTGGCGGAAACGGAGTTGCCGGCACGGTAGCCCTTGTCGGCCGAGGTTGAGACCTGGAATTCGGAGAGCTTGATCACGTCGTCGCCCGCGGAGGCGGCGGCCGGCGGTTGGGCGCGGGCCGCCAGGGCGGCCAGCGCGAGGGTGGAGGCGAGGACCGCGCGCGTGGCGCAGCCCGGAGGTTTGGTCGGTAGGGTCATGGTGGTCAGGGTTTCCGGCACAGGGCCGAAGGGTTGGTGGCGCAGGTGATAATTATTAAATCACGGGGACTGCCAAGCGAATTGCCCGACTTATTCCGCGCGCAAGGGCACCGTGCCATCGGCAAATTCCGCGGCCAGCCGCGCGCCCGGCCGCACCGCCGCGCGCCGCATGATCGGGTGGCCCGCATCGTCGCGCACGATCGCGAAGCCGCGGTGCAACACCGACGCGGGGCTCGCCGCCTGCAGCCGTTTCCACAGGGAAAGCAGCCGTTGCGATTCCCGCTCCACGCGAAATTGCGGCGAGCGCTGCGCGAGCGCCGCCTGCACCTCGCCGAGCCGGCCACGACACTCATGCACGGAATGGCGCAGCGCCGCTGCGAGCCGGTTCGCCAAATCGTCGCGCCGCAAATGCCCCTGCTCGATCTGCGCCGCGGGCGACAGCAGCCGCAGCCGCGAGCGAGCGTGATCGAGCCGCTCGGTGGCGCGCGCGAGCGCGGTTTCCATCCGCTCATCCATCGCCTCGCCCGCCTGCCGCGCACGATCCACGCACGCGACAAACTGGCTCGTAATCAGCTCGGCCGCCGCACTCGGCGTCTCCGCCCGCAGGTCCGCCGCGAAATCGCACAGCGTGAAATCAATCTCGTGCCCCACCGCCGAAATCACCGGCACCGCGCAGGCCGCGACCGCACGCACGAGCGCCTCCTCGTTAAAAGCCCACAAGTCTTCGATGCTCCCACCGCCGCGCCCAATCACGAGCAGATCGAAAATCTTCAGCTCCTCCGCCAGCAGCAGCATCGCGACCATCTCCGCCGCCGCGCCCTCGCCCTGCACCTTGGCCGGCAGCACCACGACGCGCCCGCGCCAGCCGCGGCGCGTGACGATGCGGCAAAAATCCTGCACCGCCGCACCCGTTGGCGAGGTGATGAAGCCCACCGTGCGCGGCATCGCCGGGATCGGTTTCTTCCGCTCGGGCGCAAACAGCCCCTCGCCCGCGAGCCGCGTCTTCAGCGCCTCGAACTCCCGCTGCAACCGCCCCACCCCGTCGTCGACCACCACGCGCACGATGAGCTGATATTGCCCGCGCGCCTCATAGACACTCACCTCGCCATAGACGATCACCTGCAATCCGTCGCGCAACTTCACCGTCTGCCGCAGCGCATCGCCGCGAAACAACACCGCGCCGAGCTGCGCGCCCGCATCCTTCAGCGAAAAATAAACATGTCCGCTCGCTTGCGCGCGCAGGTTTGAAATCTCGCCGCGAATCCACGTGGGCCGGATGCCCGTCTCGAGCAGCGTCTTCACGCGCCGCGTGAACTCGCTCACGCTCTCCGCGCGCGGCGGCTCGCCGCTCAGCTCCAGCTCAGGTTTCACGTTTCGCGATCTTTTGCCGCACGATTTGGACCGCCACCACCGCCACCACCATCACCCCGAACACGACGGCGATTTTCCCCATGTTTCCCTCGCGCGCAGCCTTGCCGAGCATGACCACCGACAGCGCCAGCGGCAGCACGGCGAGCCACGACACCAGCATGTAAAGTCGGAACGGCACCTCCGCGAGACCGAGCAGGTAGCTCTGGAGAAAAAACGGCGGGCCCGGCGTGAGCCGCACGATCAGCGACATGGTCAGCGCATTCTTCGGCGTGATGCGCGGCACGGCGTAACCGTAGCGCGCCACCAACCGTGTGAGCATCGGGCGCATGGCATAGCGCGCCAGCCAATACGTCAGCGCCAGATTCGCCGCGATCGCGACCGCGACGGTCACGATGACACCTAGCATTGTCATGCGCGGCGCGAACGCCTCACCCGCCACCAAATTGAAGGCCGATAGCGGTGCCCCGACCGCCGGCAACAACGCCATAGCGGAGAAAAATGCCCACGGCCCCATGTCCCGGATGAGTGTAACACAGCGGTCGAACCACTCCACCAGCCGCGTCAAACCCACCTCGCGCAGGACGAAAAGCCCGATGATCCCGAGCACCACCCCCGCGATCACAAGCTTCACGATGGGGATTTTTTTGGCCGGCGACGTGGGCTCCAATGACATCGACCCAGCCTGCCCGCCCTCGCTCGGCACCGTCAAGACCTCTGCCCGCGCGGCCCGCCACGGAGCGGCGGTTTCCCAACCGCCGCAGCGCCCGGGCACGGGCTTATCTCAGTTTCTTGCGCGCTTCCGTGAAAGGAAACAAGCCGTGACGTAGCACGGGCAACCTGCCCGTGTTGGGTCGGAAAACGCGGTCAGGCTGACCGCGCTACGCCCGGTGCCGGCCGCTGCAAGAAAAGTGAGAGGCGCTCCCCTTCCTCGCCTCCATCGCTCGCGAGCTTGCTGGATCGGGCTCACGCCGCTCTCATCGCGCTCTTGATTACACGCGCCGCCTCCACCGCCCCGACGCTCGTCGGCGCGCTTTGGGCCGCCGGCCTCGGCGGCCTCGCCGCCATCACGCTCGCCAGTCCCGGCGCGACACGCATGCACGCCTGGCCGTGGTCGCTCGCCTACGCCATCGCGCTCGCCGCGCCCGCCGCGATTGTGATTCTGCGCGCCTTCGATCAAGTGCGGCCACTCGTGTTGCCAGCGCGCGGCTGGTTGCTCACCGCGATCCTCGGCGCGGTGGGCATCGTGCTGTCAGCGCTCACGAGCCCATATCGTGAGCAGGCCCTGCTCGGCAGCGCACCGTTGCTCGGTGGCATCGCGTTTTTTTTCGCGGTGTTCGATGCGGTGCATGGCACGACTGACGCCAGCGAAATCCGGCGCGAAAAAATCCTCGGTTTCACCACCGCGGCGCTCGCCCTGTCCGCCGCCGTGGGTCTCGCGCTCTGGCTTTCATGGTGGCCCGAAATCGGGGCTCGTGCCGCAATCGCCAACCGCAACGCCTACCCGCTCGGCCACTCCAACTACACAGCGGGCATCGCGCTGTTGCTTCTGCCCGTTGGCCTCGCATTGGCGGGCCGTGCGGGCAAACGCGCCGTGGGTGTCGCCATCGCACTGCTCGCTCTCGCCCTGCTCTTCAGCAGCGGCAGCCGCGGCGGCGGCGTCGGGCTCGCGGTGCTGGCGCTCGGCGGATTTTTCGCCGCGCGCTGGCCATGGCGGAAAAAACTTCTCCTCGCCCTCGCGCTCGGTGCGGTCGGCGCGGCGTTCATCGCCGCCAATCCGCGCACGCGCGCGATGTTCGAACACACCGATCCCGCGGCCGCACCCAACCTCAGCAACGTCCAGCGCACCGCGATGTTCACCGCTGGCTGGCGCATGGGCCTCGACCGTCCGCTGCTCGGCTGGGGCCCGGGGACCACGCCGCTCGTCTTCCCGCGCTACCGTGCCGGCCTCGACGGCGGCGTGGAAAATGCCCTGCAACTCCACAGCGCGCCCGCGCAGATCTGGGCCGAGCTTGGCGCACTCGGCCTCGGTGCCGCGCTCGCGTTTCTCGTGCTCATCGCGCGCCGCGCGCACACGCAACCCGCCGCCGCCCTCGCGCTCGCCGGCTACGCGGCGTTTTCGGTCTTCGACTGGCAGCTCGACGTGCCAGTGTTCAGTTGCGCCGTCGCGGCTTTCGCCGCGCTCCTCGCCGCACCCGGCGCTCCCGCGTCATCGCGCTTCACACTCTCCCGCACCGTCGGCGTCTTCTCTCTCGTCGCCCTGACCCTCGTCGTCCTCTTCGGCCCCCGCGATCCTGCGCCGGAAATAAACGTCCGTGCACTTGCGCTCGCCGCCACGCGCCAACCCGACTCCGACGCCCGCGCCGTCGCCCTCCTCCGCCAATCACTCGCGCTCAACCCCGATCAGGAGATCGCGCACTTCAACCTCGGCTGGCTCCTCCTCACCTCCGATCCGGTGACGGCGGAAAAACATTTTCTATCCGCGGCGCACCTCGTGCCTGACAAGGGCGGCGTTTACTTCGGCCTCGGGCTCGCGCGACTTAACCAGGGCCAGCCCGCCACCGCCGCGCGCGCCTTCGCCCTCGAATGTCTCAACGACCCCGCATTCGCCACCTCCCCGTGGTGGCGCGATCCGGCGATTGCGGCGACGCATGACGCCACCGCCGCGGCCTTCGCCGATTATCTCCGCGTCGTCGGCGAGCGCATCCCGCGCGATTCGTGGGCCGCCGCGCAGTTGCCCCGTGTCGCCGCGCTCGCCCCGACGCTCGGCCGCGTGCCCGGCGGCCCCGAGCGCATTTACCGCCGCGAACGCACCGGCTACCCCGTCCTGATGCGCAATCTCGATCTCCCAGTTCCCGTCGATCTCTTCGATGTGCGCGAACTCGCCCCGCTCGTCCCTTCGTCCGCCTCCCCTTCTCCCCCTCTCCGCCTCTCTCCTTCTTCCGATCCGCTTCCACCGAAAGGCTGGCTCCCCTCGCCCCTCCTTCTAACCCTGCTCGACACCTCGATTCCGTCTTCCCCCAATCGAGAATCGAGAATCGAAAATCGAAAATAATAAAAGCCCCCGCTCTCCGTGCCCCGCGCCACCAATCCCCTTCGCGAAACCATTCTGCCTCTGACGCTGCTCGTCGGCGATACGCTCGCGACCTTCGGCGGTCTCTCGCTCGGCTATTGGTTCCGCTACGACTCCTCCCTCGCGCAGCTCGGCATCGCGGTGCCCGACGCCACGTTTCGGATTTATCTCCCGCTGCTGCTCGTCGGCGTGGGGCTGCTCATCGCCGCCTTCGCGCAATTTGGCCTCTACGACACGCGGCTGCTCCTCCGCCGTTACCAAAGCCTCAACGCGATCCTGAAGGGCGCGGCGTTCTGGCTCGTCACCTACCTCGGCGTCTCGCTCGTCCTGAAATTCGATCCGCCGATCTCGCGGTTGTTTGTCGTGATCGCGTTCGTGTGCGTGATCGCGACGGTCGGCGCGTGGCGCTCGCTGGTCTTCCGCGTGATCACGCGCGGCGTGATTGTCGGGAAACTCCGCCGCCGCGCCGTGCTGCTCGGCTGGAACGACGAGGCCCGCGCCCTCGCCGCCGAGATCGCGCGCGATCCCGCGCATCCGTTTCAACTGGTCGGAGTCGTCGCGCTCCCGCGCGAAAACGCCGCCGTCTCCACGCCGCCGCCGACCGAGTGGCCCGCGCTGGGAAACGTCACCGAGCTCGACGCGATGCTCCCGCGCGAAGCCGTCGATGTCGTTATCCTCATGCGCCTCGATCTGCCGCGCGCCGACGTGCAGCGGATTGTCGAGACCTGCGAACGCGCCTACGTCGAGTGGAAGATCGTGCCGGGGGCCTTCGATATTTTTCTCAGCGGCCTGCACCTCCAGACCATCGGCCGCGTGCCCGTGCTCGGCGTCGAGGAGCTCGCCATCCGCCGGCTCTTCAACCGCGCGCTCAAGCGCCTCCTCGATCTCGCCGGCGCGATCGTCGGGCTCATCGTCTCCGCGCCGATCGTCGCACTGCTCGCGGCGCTGATAAAACGCGAGTCGCCGGGCGGCCCGGTGTTTTTCGGGCAGGAGCGCGTGGGCGCCGGCCACCGCCCGATCACGATTTGGAAGCTGCGCAGCATGGTGCCCGACGCCGCCGCGACCGACGCCACGCACCAGAGCACGCCGCGCGACGACCCGCGGCTCCTGCGCATCGGCGGCTTCATGCGCCGCTGGAATCTCGACGAACTCCCGCAGTTTTGGAACGTGCTGCGCGGCGAGATGAGCCTCGTCGGCCCGCGCCCCGAGCGGCCGTTTCACGTCGACCGCCTCTCCGGCGAAATCCCGCACTACCTCCCACGCCACCTCGCCAAGCCCGGCATGACCGGCTGGGCGCAGGTCAACGGCCTCCGCGGCGACAGCGACCTCGCCGCCCGCGTGCAGCACGACATCTACTACATCGAAAACTGGAGCCTCTGGCTCGACGTGCAGATCATGCTGCTGACGTTCGTGCGGTGGCGGGATCGGAACGCTTATTGAAGTTCAATGATACACTGGATTCGAGCGCTGTTCCGACGTAAGCCCCGGGACTACACCTCAGAATTTCCGCAACACCTATCGACTAGGACATGCGGAGATTTGCGCCTCAATGTATCGTCGATTCTCGTCCATAACGAAGTTGCCGTAACTTTTTGCCACTATTCAAAAGAAAAGGCCGATCAAAAATTTGGTGCATCGTTTCACCCGAAGATTTCCGAGCCCCCAAATGTGGTGCGGTGGGCAGAGATTTTTGATCGTCGCTTTACGGAGGCTGAAAACAGTTGGGGTGATTTGCTGCGCGCTGGGTCAGATCCTATTGCAGCACGAGTCACTGGATGGCTTAACGACGGCGTTACGCTCGAGGAGCTATTTCAGTCACTAGAGCTGACGAAAGTTCTCGTATCCGACGACGAGTCGATAACGGTGCGATTTGCTACATCTTCACATCTGAAACACCACGACCTCGGCATTGAGTTGAGCGTCGGCAACAAAGTCCTTCATGTGGAGATTGAAGGATAACAAATCCCAACAAGTAGCAATGTGAGGCGTCTCAGCGAACGGAGCATCCCACCTTCCGTTCATCACGACAAATGCGGCTGTTGACGTGTGCGCCGTCACCCGCATTTTTAACGACATGACCGTGCTCGAAATCAAGCGGGAGATTTCCCGCCTCAAGGGCCCCCAACTGCGGGAATTGCATTCCCATATCGTCCGCGTGCGTCACGCCACGCCAGAGTGGCGGAAGACGATGGCGAGAAAGCTGCGCGCTGTGGAAGCGGGAAAATTTATTTCGGCGGAAGAGCTAGAGGCGCGGATCGCCCGTGAGTAAGCTGCCGCGGTTCCGGGTCGTCTTCGAGGAGGAGGCCGGCGAGTTCATTGTGGCCCAGTCCAAAGGGCGGCGGCGGCGGTTGATGGATATTTGCTACACGATCGCCGGGAGGCCGTTTTCCACCGCCGACTTCGATCTGCTCGACGCCGATGGACGCATGATTTCTCACGTTTCGACGGAAGGCTACTTGGTGAGTTATACCAACGTCCTCTAGCTAATAGACTTTACAGAAGAGTGGGAAGCGGGTGCGGTAAGTGATGGCCCGTAAATTTCCGCCGCTGGGAGAAGAGTTGGTGAAACAGATCGAGCAGGCGTGGGCGGAGCCCCAGCCGGAG
>JANXSC010000010.1 GCA_025352845.1 Opitutaceae bacterium | reverse complement strand
CCCCGGCCGGGGTCGGCGACCCCGGCTACAACATCGAGGTTTGGCACCCGGAGGTGAAATTCTACGAAGTGCGCGATGCGCAGGGCAGGCACGTCGGCTCGTTCTATGCCGACTGGTATCCGCGCGAAGCGAAGCGCGGCGGGGCGTGGATGAATTATCTCATCACCGGTGGTCCGCGCGACGACGGCACGCGCGCGCCGCATCTCGGGCTGATGTGCGGCAACATGACGCCGCCCGTGGCGGGCAAGCTCGCCCATTCGACGGGTTCGACGGGCTCATCGCAGGCAGGCTCAGGGCAGGCGCTGCTCAACCACCGCGAAGTCGAGACGGTGTTTCACGAGTTTGGTCACCTCCTCCACCACCTGCTCGGCGAGGTGGAGATTAAGTCGCTCAACGGCGTGAACGTCGCTTGGGACTTCGTCGAGCTGCCCTCGCAGATCATGGAGAACTGGACGTGGGAGCGCGCAAGCCTCGACCTCTTCGCGCGCCACCACGAGACCGGCGCGGCGATCCCGGAGGAGATTTTCCAAAAGATGACGGCGGCGAAAAATTTTCGGACGGCGTGCGCCACGATGCGGCAGGTGGCGTTTGCGAAGATGGATCTCCTGATGCACATGCGCACGGCGGAGTTTGCCGCGGCCCCGGATGTCGAGCCGCTCGCGCGCGCCGCGGTGGCGGACTGCCTCGTGCCGACCGAGCCGCCCGCCCCGACCGCGGTGAAGCGCTTCACGCACATCTTCTCCGATCCGGTCGGCTACGCGGCGGGCTACTATTCCTACAAGTGGGCCGAGGTGCTCGATGCGGATGCGTTCACGCGCTTCAAGCGCGAGGGGATTTTCAACGCGCAGGTCGGGGCCGAATTCGTCGAAAAAATCCTCAGTCGCGGAAATTCCGCCGCCGCCGAGGAACTGTATCGGGCGTTCATGGGTCGGGATCCTGACTTGAACGCACTGCTGCAACGCAGCGGTCTGCTCCCGGCGGCGTGAAGCGGTTGGGCGGCCGGCCGGGGCGGTTCGAGGTTTCGGTTTCATGCGTCGGTTCCTCATCATCCTCGGTGGTCTGATTGTTTGCTCGATTTTCGCGCTTATGGCTTTGCCATGGTGGCTGGGGCTGGCGTTGAAGACGGCGGGGCCGCGGTGGGGGCTGGGTTTTTCCGCCTACGAGCGCGTGGGCTACGCCCGGTTCGCCCTGCGCGATGTCACCTACACGAGTCCGGTCGTGCGCGTGACAGCGGACCGTGTCGAGGCCGACATGCCGGTGCTCTGGTGGTGGAGGCGCGGAACGGAAAACGCCCGTCCCGTGACGGCGACCCGCTGGCAGGTCGAGGGGCTGGCCCGCGCCGGCCCGGCCGTGGTGACGCCCGCGCCCGTCTCGCGCAGCGGAGCGATGCCCCTGCGTGCGCTGTTGCTGCGCCTTTCGGGTCAACTCGATCGCTGGCTTCCGGAGGCGGAGGCCGGTGCCGGGGTCGTGAAGTGGCCGGGTGGTGGGTTGAATGTCGCTTCAGTCTCATGGAAAAATCGCGGGCTCCAGGTGCGCGAACTAGGTTTCGGTGTGCTGGCGGCCGACGTGACCGCGACCTTCCCCACTGACGGAATAATCGCGTTGCAGGCTGTGGCGGCGGACAAGAGCTGGCGCGCAGAACTGAAAAACCGCGGTGATGAAATCGCGGGGCAGTTTCACGTCTGGGAGCAGACGACGACGTTGAGCGCGCAGTTCGCCGAGCGCGGCTGGCTGCCGGCCTCGGCGGCGGTGCGCGCGGCCAACTGGAGCGTGCCGGGCGCGACCGTGAAGCTGGAAAAATTTTATGCGACGGTGCGCGGCGACGCGCGCCTCGACTGGAAAGACGGAAAATTTGAGACGACAGTCGATGTGGCGGGTGAAGCGCGGCCGGATCAAAAAGCACCGCCGCTGAACGTGACGCTGCGCGGTCGCGGCGACACGGAACTCTTCACCGTCGAGGCGCTGCTGGTCGAGGCACCGGGCGTGGCGGCGAAGTTGAGCGCGCCGATCGCGGTGGACCGCCGCGGGGTCATGACCTCGGGCGCATCGATCTTCTCCCTCGCGGTCGATCTCGCGAAGCAGCCCTGGCTCGCCGACGCGAAGGGCAGTGTGACGGGCGAGGCGCGGCTGACGCCGCGCGCGGGCGAGGTGCCGCGCATCGACGCGAAACTCGAAGCGCGCGACGTGACCTTTCGCGAGTGGAGCGGGGCGGGCGGCACCGCAGAGGCAGCGCTGGAGTGGCCGCGATTGCAGGTGAATACCGCGACCCTCGCGCTCAACCCAACCGACACGTTTACGCTGCGCGGCGGATGGGATTTTGCGGCCAAGGAACTGACCGATGCCGAGGCGAAGGGAACGTTGAGCGGCGCGGCGCTGGCCCGCTGGTTACCGGCCGCGGTGAAATTTGAAACCGTGACGCTCGCCGTAAAAGCGCACGGCCCGCTCGCGGCGGTGCAACACGAGGGCACGGCGCGCGCGGCCGGAGTCACGGTGCGCGGGCTGCATCCGTTCGCCTTCGACGCAGCGTGGAATGGAACCGGCGTCGCGGTGGAAATCAGCGAGGCGAAGGCGCGCGCGGGCGCATCCGAGATTGCGCTGGCGGGTTCGCTCGATGCGACCGGCGCGAAGGTGAGCGCCCTGCGTTTCACGCAGGGCGGCACCGAGCGCCTCGCGCTCGCGCAACCGGCGACGGTGCGCTGGTCGCCCGCCGTCGAGATCGGCCCGCTGCAACTCGCGGGTGCGGAGAGTTCGCTCGCCCTGACGCTGGCCGCGGGCGCGCGCGGCCACCTGGAGGCGAGTGCAAAAAATATTTCCTCGGTGTGGTGGAGCGATTTCGTGGCGTTGTCCGAGCCGGAGTGGCGCGTGGCGTCGCTCGCGATCAAGGGTGAGTGGGATGGGGGGCCGATGAGGTTCACGGCCAGTAGCGAACTCGCGGTGATGCTCGCGCCGGAGCGGTTCGCGACAATGAGCCTCGCCGCGCAGGGCGACGCCGCGGGCGTGAGAATTGAGACGTTGCGCGTGGCCGAGGGCACCGCGCCGATTCTGACGGCGACCGGCCGCGTGCCGCTCAAATTACAATTGGGTGGGCCCGATGCGTTGGCGCAATTTGACGAAGCCGCGCCGCTGGAGTTCCATGCCGTCACGGCGTCGAATCCGGATTTCTGGAAAAAACTTTTCGAGGCGACCGGCTTGGAATTTCAGGAGCCGGAGATCACGGCCGACTTGTCGGGCACGTGGGCGCAGCCGAAAGGCGAGGTGCGCGCGAAGGTCGCGCGTGTGGCCGCCGACAAGGAACGCATCAAGTGGCCGTTTTTTCCCACGGTGGAAAATCTCGAGGCGCACGCGGTCGGTGATCGGGCGGGCGTCACGATCGATCGGCTCGTGGTGAAGGTGGATGGGCAGGCGGTCAGCGCGAACGGACAACTGCCGCTTTCGCCCGCGCGGTGGGCGGAGTTCAAAGCCGATCCGCTCACGTTTGTGCGCAAGGAGGGAAATCTTCAGCTCGAAATTCCCGATGCGGAGGTCGCGGCGATTGCGCGCTACGTGCCGGCGTTTCTCGCGCCGGCCGGCCGGCTGCAACTGAACGTGACGCTCAAGCCCGGCGGCGACATGGCGGGCGCGGTGAAACTCCAGGGCGCGGTGTCGCGTCCGCTCGGCCCGCTTGGCGTGCTGCAGGAAATCCAGGCCGAGGTGCTCTTGAGCGGACGCTCCGTCGAGGTGAAGTCGCTGACGGCGCAATCGGGCGGCCAGCCGGTGACGCTGACCGGCACGATCCAAGTTCCGCTCGGCGCGGCGCCCAAATACGACCTTGCGCTGAAAGGGGAAAATTTGCCGCTCGTGCGGCAGACCGGGCTGCTGTTGCGAGCGGACCTCGATTTGAAATTCGCCACGCAGGGCGACGGCGTGCCCGCCGTCAACGGCGCGGTGAAGTTGCGCGAGAGTGTGTTTCTCTCGGATATCCGCGCGCTGATCCCGCGCGGGCGCAGCGGCGGGCCGTCGCGACGGCCACCGTTTTTTGCGATCGAGACTCCGCCGCTCGATGCGTGGCGGCTCAACGTCCAGCTGGAGGGCGACCATTTTCTGCGGCTGCGCTCCACGGTCTTTGTCGGGGTGGCGTCGGCGCACTTCCACCTGGGCGGGACGCTCGGCGATCCCCGCGCGACGGGCGAGGCGGTGGTGGAGACAGGGCAGGTGCTGCTGCCCTTCGCCACGTTCAAGATCGACCAGGGGGCGGTGCGGCTGACGCAGGCCGATCCGTATTCGCTGGGGCTGTTCGTGAGCGGGACGGCCCGCCGCTACGGCTACGATTTGCGCATGGAGATCACGGGCACGGCGGAGCAGCCGGTCGTGACGTTTTCTTCCAGCCCGCCGCTCGACGCGAAACAGGTGCTGCTGATGGTGGTGGCGGGCGAAATGCCGCACGACGCGGCGATCTACGGTGCCAACCAGCGTGTGGCGCGGCTCGGCGCGTATCTCGGTCAGAGCCTGATTAGCAGTTTCGGCGGCGACACCTCGGAGGCCGAGCGCCTGAGCATCTCCACGGGCGAGCGGGTTTCGCGGCAGGGTCGCGAGACCTACGACGTCGAATATTTGCTGAACGATCGCTTCACGCTCGTGGGCGAATATGACGAGTTCGACGGCTTTAACGCCGGCGTGAAGTGGCGCATCCGCGCGCCGGAAAAGGCGCCGGAGAAAAAATCCCTGCCGCCGCCGCCGGAAAAGAAAACGGAGAAGGCACCGTGACGCGCCGGGGAAATTTTTGGCGGAAGATCGCGAGGGCGACGACGGTGGCGCTGAGTTTCGCGCTTGCGGGAGCGGCGGCGGGCAAGCCGGCGGAGCCGCGCAAAGCGGCGCTCCGTGTCACCGGCGTGGGTTGGTGGCAGGATCGCGATCTGCGGTTTTCGCTGGAGCGGCTGCTCGGTCCGCAGCTCGGCGAGACGGTCGAGGCCAACGCGATTGAGGATGCGGCGTTTCTGCTCGTCTCGGCGGTCGAGGGGCAGGGTTTTTTGAAACCGGTCATCGTGATCGAATGGACGCCGGAGTCGGGAGCGCCGCGGCGTTTCACGTTCGACACGACGCTGGCGACGCCGCTGCCGCGTCCGCTCGCGGCGAAGGCGGTGACCTTTCACATCGCCCGGGGCGTGCGCTACGTCGTGGACGACGTGACGATCGAGGGGCTCACTGCGCTGCCGGAAAAAATCGCGAAGGGCTATTTCCGTCCGGACCAGGTGCTCTTCGTGGCGGGCGAGGCGCGGGCCTACACGCCGTCGCGCCTCAACCGCGCGCTCGACGCGTTGCTCGAGGAATTGCGCCAGCGCGGCTATGCGGAGGCGCAGTTGCGCGCGAAGGACGTGCGGATCGACGACAAGACAGGCCGGGTGGCACTCGCCATCGCGGTCGTGGAGGGGCCGCGTTGGGAGGTCACGGCGTTGCGCTTCGAGGGCGCGGACGCGAGCGCCGTGCCGGCCGATCTCGGGGGGAGTTTCAAAAACCGTCCGTGGTCGGCGCTCTGGCAGCAGGACGTGCGGGCGCGTGTGCGGCAGTCGTTTTTCGCGCGTGGATTTTCGGACATGACGGTGGCGCTCTCCGCCAAAGCCGGCGAGGCGAAGGGCGGCGTGAAGCCCGTCGAAGTCACCGCGACGATTACGCCCGGTCCGCACGTGACGGTGGGGCAGGTGCGTTTCGAGGGCAACGCACGCACGCACGAAGCGGTGCTGCGCCGCCGAGTGGCGGCGACGGAGGGCGGCCCGCTCGATCCGCTGGCGTTCGAGCGGGCGCGCCACGGGCTGTCGCGGCTGGGCGTGTTCACGGCGGTGGATTTGCGCTACGAGCCGGCGGAGGGCGCGGTGCGCGACCCGGTTTTCCTGCTCAAGGAAGGCCGCCGGTGGGACGCGAACCTGCTGGCCGGATATGGCAGCTACGAGCAGGCGCGGGCGGGCGTGGAGTTGCGGCAGATGAATCTTTTCGGACGCGCGCATCAGGCGCGGCTTGAACTCGTGCAATCGATGAAGAGCAGCCGCGGCGAATATGCCTACACGGTGCCGGAATTGTTCGGCGAATCGATCGACGGCACCGCGAAAATTTTCGGGTTTCAGCGCCAGGAGGAATCGTTCCAGCGCCAGGAATACGGCGTGACGCTGGCGCTGAAACGCCCGCTGCCGTGGTTCAAGATCGACGCGACGGCGGGCTACACGTTTCAGTCGCTGCGCAACGCGGACAACGTGCTCGGCACGCGCGCCGTCGATCGGGGGCAGGTCGATGTCGCGAGTATCGATTTCGGCCTGACCAGCGACCGTCGCGACAATCCGCTGCGCCCGCGGCGCGGCTACCGGTGGTTCACGCGCCTCGAACTGGCGAGCCGCTTCCTCGGCGGGCAGCCTGACTACCAGCGGCTCGAAGCCGGCGGCGCGTATCATACCGGCTGGGGCGGCGGCCGGTGGTTTCATCTCGGCGTCACGCACGGGCTGATCACCACGCAGGGCGCGCGCGACGATCGACTGCTGCCGGTGAACAAGCGATTTTATCCCGGCGGCGAGAGCAGCCTCCGCGGTTACCGGGAGGGCGAGGCGTCGCCGCGCGGAGCCGACGGGCTTTTTCTCGGGGCGAAAACTTATCTGCTGGCGAATCTCGAACTGGAGCAGGCGCTCACGCCCACCTTGTCGGCGGTCGTGTTCACTGACGCGCTCGGCACAGCGGCGCGGCTGGCCACTTATCCGTTCGACGAAAAACTTTACTCCGCCGGCCTCGGCGTGCGGTATCACACGCTGATCGGGCCCGTGCGGCTCGAGTATGCGCGCAACCTGAATCCGCGGGCGCGCGATCCCGGCGGCACGCTGCATTTTTCGGTGGGGTTGCCGTTTTGAATTTGGGCGCGGCGGAAATTTTTTATCGCCGCTCGGACGAGATGCGGCCAATTGCTGGCGCATTATGATTATCGCCGACCTCGCCAAACTTCCCGGTGGCACTTTTCCCGCGCGTCGCTGGGGCCGCGGCCTCGTCGGTCAGCTCGGCCAGCCGATCGCCGCGAAGGGTTTCTCGATGGGCTACTCGATCCTCGAGCCGCGCGGCGGGCAGGTGCCGTGGCACAATCAGGAGCAGGAGGAGGTTTATTTTATCGTTCAGGGTGAGGGCGAGATTTGCGTCGGCACCGAGCGCAGCCCGATCAAGACGGGGCAGGCGGTGTTCATGCCGCCGACACTCTTTCACCAGCTCACCAACACCGGCGACGAACCGATGCACATGATTTATGTCTATTGTCCCGGCGGCGATGTGGCGCATTGGCGGCAGGAGTTGAACGGCACCCTCCCCAAGGCCGGCGAGGGCGCGATTCCGCCGCTGCCCGATGGTGCGCAGCCGCAGTGCATGAAGCAGCCGGCGTAGAGGTAGCGGCGAGTAACAGCTCGGCCCGAGCCCGCCGCACTCGTGGCTTGACCGGCCGGTTTTGTCTAACACGGTGTTAGACATGAAAACCGCCAGCATCCGCACCATGCAGCACGAACTCGCCCGCATGATCGCCGAGGTCGAAAAGGGCGCCGAGATCGTCATTACCCGGCGCAATCGCCCGGTCGCCCGCCTCGGTCCCGTCGCATCCTCCGCGAGCCCGATCGCCGGCACGCCTGCGGCGGTCCGCGGCTATTGGCGCCAGCGCCCGCTGCCTCCCGCGATCCGCTCTTCCGTCACCCATGCGGAACTGATCGCCGACAGCCGGGGCGAGGTATGAGCGCGACCGTTTACGCCGACACGAGTCTGCTCGCCTCGCTCTACCTCCGCGACCGCAACACCACCCAGGCCCTCGCTGCGGTCACCGCCGTCGCGCGGCCGCTCATCCTGACGCATTGGCAGCACTTCGAGCTGGAGAACGCGTTTCAGCTGCGCCTTTTTCGCCGTGAGTCCACGCCCGCCGATCTTGCCACGGCCGAGGCCCGCCTCGCCGAAGATCTCGCCGCGGGCATGGTCGTCCCGGTGCCGCTGCCTTTCGCTTCGGTCCTGCCCGCCGCGCGGCAGTTGACCGCCCGCCACACCGCGACGGTTGGTTGTCGGGCCTTCGATATCTTCCACGTGGCCGCCGCCCTCCACCTGCGCGCGACCCGTTTCCTCTCGTTCGACGCCCGCCAGCTCACCCTCGCCCGTGCCGCTGGCCTGCGCACGTAATCCCGCCTCAACGCGTGGTGACCGACCCCATTTTCACCACCTCGAAATCGCGGCCCTTCACGCGGCGGATCGGTGTGATACCAATCGCCCGAAAGCATTAGAGGGCGTCTAAAAAGCCTCGCCCGAGATAAGGATCGCGTGGCGGATCAGATTGTGATCGACACTATGGATGGCGAAAACCGGTGAGACCAAAACGTATCC
>JANXSC010000195.1 GCA_025352845.1 Opitutaceae bacterium | reverse complement strand
GGCGTCCGCGGCCGCCGTCGGACCCGTCGGCGAGATGCACGAGCATGAAGCCGCCGCCGCCGATGTTCCCGGCAAACGGATAGACGACCGTCAGGGCGAGACCGGTGGCGACGGCGGCATCGACGGCGTTGCCGCCGCGCTGCAACATCTCGAGGCCGGCCTGGGACGCGAGTTCGTGCGCAGAAGTGACGAGACCGTGCGGTGCCTCGACGGCGGCGCGTTGAGCGTGAGCCGGTGCGACGAATGCCAGCGCCAAGGCGATCGACAGGACGAGAGGTGCGGCGAACCGCGGGGTAGGTTGCATGGCGCGCACGTTGGCACGGTCTGCCGTGCGGTCGCAAGCCGCCGGCGCAATCGGGTTGACGCTTGTTTGTCGCCAAATTCTGCACATGGTCGGGACGTTCCAACTACATACAAACAAACCATGAACAACCCGAACCAACCCTCCGTGGCCGCACACCGCGCCACGCCCGGATGGGCAGCCGCGTCCGCCCTCCTCGCCCTCCTCGCCTCTGCGGCCCTCGCGCAGACCACTCCCTCCAACTCCGCCACGGCGGCGACCGCGAAAGACGATCCGATCAAGCTCGAGGCTTTCGTCTCCACCGGCACGCGTTTTAACGACCGCACCGTCCTCCAGTCGCCGGTCCCCATCGACGTCATCACCTCGAAGGAAATGCAGCAGGGCGGCTACACCGAGACCTCGCAGATGCTCCAGGCGCTCGTGCCGTCGTTTAATTTTCCGCGGCCGTCGCTCAACGACGGCACGGATCACATCCGCCCCGCCACGCTCCGCGGCCTCGCGCCCGACCAGACCCTGGTCCTCGTCAACGGCAAACGCCGCCACACCAGCGCGCTCGTCAATGTGAACGGCGCGGTCGGTCGTGGCGCGGTCTCGGTCGATTTCAACGCGATTCCCTCCTCCGCCATCGATCGCATCGAAGTGCTGCGCGATGGTGCATCCGCCCAGTATGGCTCGGATGCGATCGGGGGCGTGATCAACATCCTCCTCGCGCGCACGCAGGGCTGGGGCTTCGACGCCGCCTATGCCGTGACCGGCGAGGGCGATGGCCGCGACCTGAAGCTCTCGTCCTCCGCCGGCACGAAACTCGGCGACAAGGGCACGCTTTTCGTCACCGTCTATGATCGCAATAAAAGCCACACCAACCGCGTCGGGCTGGACACGCGCCAGCAATATTTCGGCACGGGCGCGACGGGACCGGTGGCGATTTCGGGCAATATCGGTTCCGGCACCGGGCTCAGTCCCTCGAACGGCGCCCTCGATCCGCGCGAGGCGACGGCGAATCGCTTCGGCCAGCGCTTCGGGGATCCGCGCTCGAAGGAACGCGGCGTTTTCGTCAACGCCGAGTTGCCGTTGCGGGATGGGTTCACGCTCTACAGTTTTGCCGGCGTGACGCGCAAGCATGTCGAAGGCGCGGGCACATGGCGTCGCCCGGGCCAGGACAACACAGTCCGCGCCCTCTGGCCCAATGGATTTCTGCCGGTGATCCAGACGGTGGTGTATGACTATTCTGTCGGTGGCGGCATCAAGGGGAAGGCCGGCGACTGGAACTGGGACCTCAGCACGGTATATGGTCGCAACGACCTCCGCTACACGGTCGCCGAATCCGCGAATGTCACCCTTGGCGCGGCGAGCCCGCGCAGTTTTTACGCCGGCAGCCTGCGGTTCAACCAGTCGACCACGAACTTCGATCTGACAAATCAGTTCAACATCGGCTTGGGAAACCCGCTCAAGGTCGCCGCCGGTGCTGAATACCGATCGGAGGAATACCGCATTTCTCCGGGCGCGCCGGACTCCTATCGCGACGGTGGCGTCCGCATCCTCGACGGGCCCAACGCGGGCGGGTTGGGCGCGCTCGGCGCGCAGGTCTTCCCCGGTTTCCGTCCGAGCGACTCCAGCAAGCACTCGCGCGACACGAAAGCCGTCTACGTCGATTTGGAAAATAATCTCACCGCCCAGTGGCTGGTGTCCGTCGCCGGACGGTTCGAGGACTACACCGACTTCGGCAGCAAGACGACGGGCAAGGTCGCAACGCGTTTCGAAGTGGTGAAGCCGTTTGCCATCCGCGGCTCGGTCAGCACGGGCTTCCACGCGCCACACCTCGCACAACAGTGGTTCAGCTCGACCGCCACGAATTTCATCAGTGGCGTGCCGTTCGAAAACAAGACGTTTCCCGTGGCTGATCCCGTGGCGCGCGCACTCGGTGCCTCCAACCTGAAGCCGGAGACCTCCGTCAACAAAAGTGTCGGCGTCACTTGGCAGCCCGTGGAAGCGTTCTCCAGCAGCGTCGATTTCTACCAGATTAAGATCAAGGACCGCATCGGCCTCTCGTCGAATTTCACGGGCACGGCGATCACGAGCTTCCTCGCGGGCCAGGGGTTGTTCGGGACCACGGGCGGACGCTATTTCACCAATGCGGTGGACACCCGCACCCGCGGGCTTGATGCGAACGCCCGCTACGTCCATCGGCTGGGCCAGGGCCACCGCCTCACCTTTACTGGCGGCCTCAACATCAACCACACCGAGGTAACAAAAACGAAGGCGACCCCACCCCAGCTCGCCGCCCTCGGCGTGACCACCCCGCTGTTCGACCAGACCGAGAAAACGCGGCTCGTCCGGGGTCAGCCGCGCGACACGCTCCGGGTCTCGGCTGCTTACGACGTGAACAAATGGTCCTTCCTCGTGCAGACCGCGCGCTACGGCACGCACGACTATGTGCACTTCGCCAACGCCACACCGGCGCAAGTCGCGGCGCTCTCCCCCGGATTCAACACCTATACGTTGCCCACCGATCCGGTGGGCGCGAACAGCCAGCTCGTGCAACGCTACGGCAAAGTATGGGGAACCGATCTGGATGTCACCTACCGGATGTCGAAGCAGTGCTCGGTTTCATTCGGTGCGAACAACGTCTTTGACAAGTATCCCGACAAAACGCTCGCATCGCGCGTGATCAACGGAGTCGGTTTCAACGGCAACGATAACGGCGGCAGCGCGCCCTACCTGCTCAACGCTTCGCCGTTGGGCCTGAATGGGATTACCTACTATACGAAATTCAGCCTGAGATTCTGATTCGCGCGGGTAGAAATACTCGCGATGCACGAGCGCGGAGCCTGTGGGCTCCGCGCTTTTTTTGCGCCGCGACCTCCGATGTTCCGAGCCGTTGGGTTGTAGGGCGGGGTCTCCTGACCCCGCCGCAAACGTGGACCAAACCCGGCGGGGTCGGGAGACCCCGCCCTACAACGGCATGAGTCCGGCTGCGCTCGCGACCGCGACTTGCGTGCACCGCGGTTGTGCGCCTTCGTCGTTGCAACCCCGATCCACCCATGAACCGCCGCGATTTTCTCGCCGCCGGCAGCGCGCTCACCGCCCTGGCCGCCATTCCGCGCTCCTTCGCGCAGTGGCAGCCGAGCCCGCGTTACCCCGATCCGCTGATCAAGATCATCGATCCGAGTTTCGCGAAATACCGGATCGCCAGCGCGAAGGTCGAAAAGATCGCGACGGGCCAGCGCTGGGCCGAAGGGCCGGTGTGGTTTGGCGACGGCCGCTATCTCCTCTGGAGCGACATTCCGAACAACCGCATCATGCGGTGGGACGAGGAGACCGGAGGCGTGAGCGTCTTTCGCCAGCCGTCGAACAACGCCAACGGCAACACGCGCGACCGCCAGGGCCGCCTCCTCACCTGCGAGCATTTCACGCGCCGCGTCACCCGCACGGAATACGACGGCGCGATTACCGTCATCGCCGATCGCTTCGAGGGCAAGCCGCTCAACTCGCCCAACGACATCGTGTGCAAATCCGACGGCTCGATCTGGTTCACCGATCCACCGTTCGGGGTGCTCGGTTACTACGAGGGCGAAAAAGCAAACGCCGAGTTGTCGACGAATGTGTATCGCTGGGATCCGAAAACAAAAAACCTCGCCGTCGTCGCCGGCGACATCGCGCGGCCCAACGGCCTCGCGTTCTCTCCCGACGAATCGACGCTCTACATCGTTGAGGCCGGCGTCGCGCCGCGCGTCATCCGCGCCTACGACGTGACCGAGGGTGGCACGCGCCTCACGCGGTCGCGCACGTTCATCACGGCGGAGACGAACGGCACGCCCGACGGTCTGCGCGTCGATGTCGATGGCAACCTCTGGTGCGGCTGGGGCATGGGCGCCGACGGCCTCGACGGCGTGAACGTTTTTAACTCCGCCGGCAAATTGATCGGCCGGATCGATCTGCCGGAGCGCTGCGCCAACGTCTGCTTCGGCGGCCGGCACCGCAACCGCCTCTTCATGGCCGCGAGCACCTCGGTCTATTCGCTCTTCGTCAACACGCAGGGCGCGGCCGGCGCGTGAGGGGACGCTTATTCAGTTTTTGGGTATCAGTGCGTGCCGCCCTCGCGGAGCGAGGCTTGATCGTAGCCGTGGGCATTTAGCCCACGGGGTTTGCCCGGGTTATTTTGCGTCGCGGAGCGACGCCTGATGGCAACGACAGACTTCAAGCGTCGCTCCGCGACGCAGCCGGTTTTGCCGAAGGTTCCGTGGGCTGAAAGCCCACGGCTAATGTCGTTCCGTCGCTCCGCGACTGCTCAAAATCTGATTTGCGCCCCGGTTAAAGGCGCGCGCAGACCCTCACGTGCTGCGCCACGCCGCGTCCTCCGCCTCGTCGATCGTGCGCGGTCAGTCGCTCTTCAGCAGCCGTGACAGCGAGCGATCGGCGAGGAGTTTACCGCCGGTCTGGCAGCGCGGGCAGTAGTTCACCTCGTTCTCCGTGTAGGCGATCCGCTGCACGGCCGTCGCGCACACCGGACACGGCTGGCCGAATTTTCCATGCACCGCCATCTCGGGGCGAAACGCCGTGACCTTTGCGGGAAAACCGCCGCCCGCTTCGAGGCGGAGCAGCTCCGTCCAGCGCCGCAGCGTGTCGCGCGTCGCGGCGAGGAGGCGCGCGATTCCGGCGGCGGATAATTTCTGCGTGAGCGTGACTGGCGAGAGTCGTGCGGCGTGGAGAATCTCATCCGAGTAGGCGTTGCCGATGCCGCTGAAAAGATGCGGATCGGTGAGAGCGCGTTTCAACGTGTGGTTACGCTGCGTGAGTGTGGTGGCAAATTCCTCCGGCGCACACGTGAACACATCGATCCCGCCAGGATCGTGGGCGCTGAGCGCGTTTTCACCGTCGATGACATGCAGCGACGCGCGGCGCTTCGTTCCTGCTTCGGTGAGCGTGAGCGTCCCGTGCTCTAAAACGAAACTCGCGATCACGTTTCGTCCGGTAGGTTTTCCGCCCGCGTCCGTCCAATGCAGCCGTCCTGCGATCATCAGATGCAACACGAGCCAGCTATCGCCCTCGAAGCCGAACACGATCCGCTTGCCGATCCGCCGCAGCGCGACGACGCGCCGGCCGTGCAGCGAATCGATCGGAGGCACGGCCGTGCGAAGCACAAAGACGTTGGCGATTTTAATCCGCTCCAGCACGCGCCCGAGCAGGCGCGTTGAGAGCGCGTCGAGATAGACCGTGATGTCCGGCAGCTCCGGCATGGCGCGCCGCTCAGGAGCCGGGCGGGCCGGCCTTCGACTCCGGTGGCGGCTCGAAGTTCAGCTCCCGCATTTGGGAAATCATCTCGCGGTCGTAGCACCCGGGGCAGATGCCGTGGGTGAATTTTGTGCCCTGCCGTTTGTTAAGATACGCATCGATCTCCAGCCAGGAGTCCCGGTCGTCGCGGATTTTTCTGCAGTAGCTGCAGACCAGGAGAAACGACTCGAGCTGTGTCACATGCCCCGTGAGCCGGAGAATCCGCTCCGCGACGTGCAAACGCACGCCCAATTCCTCCGGCTCGATCGGCTTGGCGATAAAATCATCCACCCCTGCCGCGAAGGCTGCGGCGCGGCTTTCCCGTGTGATGGGCGTGGCGCTGAGGAGGATGATGTAAATGTAGTCGCCCCCGTTTGCCCGAATCATCCGGCAGAGATCGAGACCGCTCACTCCCGGCATCCGCCAGTCGCCCACGACCGCGCGATAGCCACCGTATTTCAGCGGCACCCACGCTTCCGCAGGATGCCGGGCGTGCTCGGCTTCATGGCCGAGCGATTTGAGCACGCCCAGAAGCTGCACGGCGGCGGCAGGCTGATCTTCGATGACAAGGACTTTCATGGGACGATCGGGTTGCGCCAGTGGGCCGCCAGCCTGCGGCGCCGGCCGCTCTCGGGCGTTTCAGCCGGGGAAATTTGAGATCGCAGGGAGGCGCGCAAGGGGAGGGAAACGCGGCGACCCTACTGGCCCAGCACCCAGGCGAAGATGAGTGGAGCCACGATGGTCGCGTCGCT
>JANXSC010000620.1 GCA_025352845.1 Opitutaceae bacterium | reverse complement strand
ATAGACAAACACGCGGTTCGCCCGCGCGCAGGCCGCGAACTGCCCATCACCCGTGACCGCGACCGCGAAGATGCCGCCGAGATTTTCCGCCAGCGGCTGCCAGGCGATGGGCCGCTCGACTTTCGGCGAAACTTTCGCGCCCTGGTCGATCCACAATTTGAAAAGGCCGAGCTGTTCCGGCGTGAGGTCTTTGGCCTTCGCCTTGTTGTCGCGCGGCGGCATGGCTAGATCGGCGTCGAGGTGCGCCGCGGCTTGCAGCGCGAGACTTTCAGCCGCATGGCCCGGCACGATGGCGGGGCCGTTCTCGCCGCCTTTGAGCATCAGCTCCGGCGTCTCGAGATTGAGTCCGCCTTTGCGCGTGGTCTGGCAGTGGCAGGCGAGGCAGTTGTCGCTCAGGAACGGCAGCACCTCGCGCTCGAAATTCACCGGCTCCGCGCGCTGCACCTCGGCGATGGCGATGGGCGCTTTCTCCGCCGCGTGCGCTGTGAATGCGGCAAACAGGAGAAGTCCACGAAAGGCACGAAGGGACACGAAAAGGGATTCCGGTTTCGTGTCCTTTCGTGTCTTTCGTGGACACCAAAAGGCTTTTTGAAAAGGCGCGGAGATCATCGGTTCACTTCGCCTCCGGTGCTTTGACGACGACGCGGATCGGCGGCGTGTAGATGACTGTGGTCACGTTGTCTTTGCCGCGAAATTTTCCTTTCGTCTGCGCAGAGAAATAGATCGCGTGCGTGCCGGCGGGAATCTTCACCGTGGCGAGATCGAGTGTCGCGGTGACGGTGGCGGCGGCGGGGTCGATGTCGATGGGTGGCAGCGTCTCAATGCCCGGTGCGCCCGCGCCTTTCAGTTTGAGCGCCTCCTTAAACTCCCCGCGTCGCGTGATCCGCAGCGGAATCTCCAGCTTCGCGCCCGCGGCGACTTCCCACACTTTGTCCTCCACGGGATCAACACTCAGCGGCGCGGGTTCGGTGCCGCTGACGGCGAGCGCGAAGTCGCGCGTGAGCCGCGCCTGCACGGGCTCGGTATTGAAATCCTGCAGGCTCCAAAGCACCACGCCAGCACGCGCCTCGTGCGCGAGTTCGGCGTCGCCGATGCGGGCTTTGCCGATAATGCGGATCGGCCCGATCCAGCGCGCGGCGGCTTCGCCCGCGGTGAGGAGCAGGAGCCCGTCATTTTTTCCGGCGAGGATTTTTGTCGGGTAGCTGGTCACACCGGCCGGCAGGCCGTCGGCGGAGAGGTCGATGTCACCCGCGAAGCCGTCGCGGCGGAAGGCGAGGACTTTGATCGGGATGGTGCCGCCGCCGCGGACCAAGGCGGAATGCGGCGCGGCGGTGCGGTCGTCGTCTTTGGTCGGCGGCGGCTCGACGACGGCGACGAGGCGGAAGTCGGGTGTTTCTTTGCGGATGGAAAGGCGATAGGTGCTGCGCGGATCGCTGCGCAAGCCGCCGAAAAGATCGCGCACGCGGAGGCGATAAGTCCCGTCGTCCGGCACGGCGAAGCGTCCCGCAGGATCGTTGCTCGCGGTGTCGAAACGGATGCCGCCGATGTTTGCGTCCGTGGAAATGATCTCGAGCAAGTCGGCGTTGTCGCGCTGCACGAGCACCGTGGGTTTGGTGGGAAAGCCGAGCCGTTGGGAAGAAATCTCGATCAAGAAAACGTCGCCCTTTTTCGCGTCGAAGATGAAGGAGTCCACATCGGCGGCGGGAAAGAACTGGCCGGAGATTTCGCACGGCGGCGTGATCTTCTGGGCCTCGGGCGGGAGGTTGTTCGGCTCCTGCTCGGCGATGACCGGTGCGCTGACGAAGCTGATGAATACAGGGTTCGCGGTGCCTTGCGCGGTTTTCAGCCGGTACGAAAAACCGTCGAAGGCTGCCGACGCCGGATCGGGCAGGCCGTCGGCGCGCGGGTCGCCAGCGGCGGGCACATCGATTTCGAGATCGAGCTTTTCGAGCGGTCGGCTGTCGAGGCCGGCGAGGCTGGCGGGCGTGCTGCCAGGGAGATTGCGACCGAAGAATGTGAACTTGGTTTTCACGCCGGGCTGCGCGCTCGACGGGAGGACGAAATCGACGTGCGGGCCGCTCGCAAGCGCGAGCCGGTAGAAGAACTCCGGTCCGCCCGAGTAGATGAGGTCATGGATCTGGATGAGATACGAACCGTCGGCGGGGGCGGTGAAGTCGAGCAGGCCGCTGCGGCGGTTCGATGCAAGTTCCCGGCCGTTCGTGTCGTGCAGTGAGAGCACCGGATTCAGCTTCGAGTCGATCTCGGGCACCGCGCACTCGGCGAGCAGGTGCTGGCCCCGCTTTGCCGTGAATTTGAAATAATCCGATTTCCCGTAACTGACGGAGCCGTTCATGACGGTGTCGAGCGGCAGCTCTGCCGCTGTTTCCGGCGTGTCGTTCGGTTGTTTTTCGACCGTCTCCGGCAGTTCGCCCACGACAAAGGCGCGCGGATTTGAAACGCCGAAAAGGCTGGAGACGCGGACATCGTAAATGCCCGCAGGCACGTGGGGCGCGATGGTCACGGCGAAGTGTTTGTCGGGCTTGAGCGTGGCGGTGATGCCGGGGTGGGTGAAATGCAGCGCGCTGGCTTCGTCGAGGTCGGTGCCGGTGGCGGTGAGGTCGATCTCCGAGCCGGCTTTTCCGCCGGGTGGAAAGACGGTGTCGAGGCGGGCGACGGGCAGTTCGGCGTGTGCGATGGAGAGCAGCGCGGCGGTCGCGACGAGGCTCGCGCAGAAGCGGAGCAGGCGGAGTGGAAGGGTCACGACGTTAGGGTCGGTCATGCCGATTCGTCATCCATCGCAGAGGGTGCCGGAAAGGTGCGGCAGCTTTTGGAGTGCGCCAGTCCTCTGGCGCTTTGGAGAGGCGGCGGAACCGGGGTGGGCGGTTCGATTGCGGCGCACCGTTCCCCCGCCGCGTCGCTCCGCTCCTGCCAAAGCGCCAGAGGACTGGCGCACTCCAAAACCTCGTGGCGTTCGCGGTGCGCTTCGGCTGGCCGGAGCCTGTGGACGCAAGGTGCATGACAGGCTGTTAGTGATTAAACAAAAACTCCTTCGTATTCAGCATCGCCCAGAGGATGTCTTCGTAGCCTTGGCGTTTGCTTTGCGCGGGAGTGAGCGGTTTGCCGTCGGTGGCGGTGCGGGGTTTTTCGAGATGGGCTTTGGCGAGGGCGAGGGCGCTGGCGTCGGGCTCGCGGGAGTAGGCGAGGAGGTGGAGGTCGCGGAGTTTTTCTTCGTCCGGGCGCGGGTCGGCGGCGAGCTGCGCGGCGGCACCGGAATCGGCGGCGAGTTTTTCCTGAATGTCCTTCGCGTTCAGCAGATGCAGGGCTTGCGCGAGGCTGGCCTCCTGGGTGCGCTCGCATTCGCAGGCGCTGGAGGATTCGGGCCGGCCGAAGACGGTGAGGAAGTAGGAGCCGGCGTTGAAACTATTGTCCGGCAGCGCGATGGCACGCGTGCCCACGGGCAGGCCGGCGAACTTGCTGGGCGTTTGCGTGAGCTGGTTCACCGCGTCGAAGAGCACTTCGGCGGAAAGCCGTTTGGCGTAGTAGCGGGAAAAGTTTTGACGGTCGGATTTGTTGAAATCATTCGGCAGCGCGGTGAGCTGGTAGGTGCGCGATTGCGCGATGTCGCGGACGAGCGCCTTCAAATCGAATTCGCTCTCGATGAAGCGCCGGGCGAGCGCGTCGAGCAGCTCGGGATTCGAGGGCGGGTTGGTGTCGCGCATGTCGTCCTCGGGCTCGACGAGGCCGCGGTTGAAAAAGTGTTTCCAATAGCGGTTCACGAGCGCGCGGGCGAAAAACGGATTCTCTTTCGCGCTCATCCACGCGGCGAGCGCGAGGCGCGGATCATCGTCGGGTGCGATCTCCAGCGGGCCGCTGCCGAGCGCCGCAGGCTTCACGGCGAGCTTGGTTTTTTTGTTCACGGCGGTGGCCGCACCACGCCGCGGGAAGACTGTCCCAGTGGCATTTTTCCCGACCTGCGAAAAGAACGCGGAGAAGCTGTAGTAGTCGTTCTGGCTCCAGCGCTCGAAGGGATGATGATGGCACTGCGCGCACTGGAGGCGCATGCCGAGGAAAAGCTGCGCGGTGTCTTCGAGCTGCTGCTGCGGCTCCTTCACCTGGCGATACCAGGCGACGGGCGGGTTGTCGGCGAGGTCGCCGCTGGCGGCGACGACTTCGCGCACGAGCTGATCGTAGGGTTTGTTGGCGAGGAGGCTGTCGCGAATCCACGCGTGGAAGGCGAAGTTGCCGCGCGCGTCCTTGGGCTCGACGCGTTTGTTGCGCAGCAGCGCGCTCCATTTGTTGGCGAAATAGTCGGCGTATTCCGGGCTGGCGAGGAGCGCGTCGATGAGCCGGTCGCGCTTCGCGGGATCGGCGTCGGCGAGAAAGCGGCGGGTCTCATCGAGCGTCGGGAGGTGGCCGGCGATGTCGATGCTGGCGCGGCGGAGAAAGGTGGCGTCGTCGCACGGGCCGGACGGCGGCATGCCCATCGCCTTGAGTTTTGCGAAGACCTGCTCGTCGATGAAATTGCGCGGCGCGGGGAGATTTTCGACGGGCGCGCCGAGCGGGACGGTGGCGCGGAAGACGGCGACCTGGCCCTGGTAGCGCACCATCACGGCGACATCGCCGGGCTGGTCGAAAAGCGTGACGCGGCCATCTTCATCGGTCTTCGCCATGCTTTTTTCGTTCGGCTCGTAGAGCGCACTGCGAGTCACGTCTTCCACGGAGCCGCCGGTGAAATGCGCGAGCACCGTGAGCTGCTGCGCACCGCGGAGCGGCATGGTGAGTTGCTTCGGCTGCACTTCGATGGTGGTGAGCTTGGGGTCGGTGTCTTTGCCAAAAGGCAGACCCTCGGCGATCCAGCGGACGAGCAGGCGGTAGTCGTCGGAATTGGCGTCAAGCCGCTTGCCGCCGCCGTGCGGTGAGGCGGCGATGCCTTTGAGCAGGAGCAGGCTTTGCTCCGGCGCGGCGGGGAAGACGCGACGCCCGCGCGCTTCCTTCACGATGTGCTCGTAATCCTCCGCGGGCTCGAAGCCGAGGAGCGAAAGTTTGAAGCCGTTCTGCCCGCCGGATTTTCCGTGGCAGCCGCCCGAGTTGCAGCCGGCCTTGGTGAAAATGGGGACGATGTCGTTGGTGAAATTGACCGGGCGCTCGGCGGCGAGGGCGTGAGCGGTGAGGAGGAAAAAGCCCAGTGCTTGCGAAAAAAGTCGGCGCAGCCGGGTAGGGATGGCACTCCGTGCCGTCCGCCGGGCGAGCGGAGCGAGGTGGGCGGTGCTGCGGATGCCGCGCGCAATCCCTCCCACCGCCTCGCTGCGCTCGCCCCGGACGGCACGGAGTGCCGTCCCTACCGTTGCTGCGCAACTCCTTCTGCCGTTCGTATCACGATGTAGCATCTAGATGAGTTCTT
>JANXSC010000598.1 GCA_025352845.1 Opitutaceae bacterium | reverse complement strand
CTTGGAAGGAGCGCTGGTATTTCATGAGGTCGGCCATCTCCTCGTCGAGGGAAACGCCGCTCACGCTGTCGCGCTGCGAGCGCACGAGCTTCTCGATGTTCGATTGATCTTCGACGCGCGAATTAACCGTCGCCAGCGCCTGCCCGATGCGGCTTACGCTCTGGCCGAAAAATCCGGAGAAAGTGCCTTCGATCTGGTCGCCGCCCGAAGTGGAAAAAGCCGCATTCGAAAGCTGGGCGACAGCGAGCGCGATGGTGTTGTCACCCGCGGGACCGCCATCGCTGGCCTTCAGCGTCGAAGTCGTAATCGCGGCATTCACGGTGATCCCGGCGGCGGTCGTGCTGGAGGCGACAAAGAAATTACCCGTGGCGCTCGTGGGATTGTAGGCCGAGTTGACCGAGAGCACGAACTGGCGGGCGAGTTGATCGAGATTGTCGCGCAGCGTCTGGATCGCACCATCGCGCGCTTGCAGCGCGCCGTGGACGGAACCGCCGGTCAGCGCGAGCGGCGTCGGCGAGGCACCGCCGGTGAGCTGCGTGCCGTTAAAGGCGACCGTCCCCTGCACATTGCTCAAATCGATCAAGATGACGTCCGCGCCGCCGCCGTCCTTGGCCACAATCTGCACCTGGCCACTGGCACCCTCGCGCGCCTCGACCGGCAGCTTGGTCGCGAGCGCCTCGATGCGGGCCTGGCGTTGATCGCGGAGGTCGACCGCGGAGCCGGGCGCAGTCAGCTCAAAGCGGCCGATCTGGCTGTTGAGTTCGGCGATGGAACCGAGCAGCCGGTTGATTTCCGCCACATTATTTCCGATCTCGGAATCGAGGTCGGTCTGAACTTGGGCCAGGCGGGAATCGGTAAGTTGGAAACGGTCGGTGAGAATGCCCGCCTTCTGAAGCAACGTGCCACGCTCGCCGGTATCGGTGGGGCTCGCGGCAAAACTTTGGAACGCGTTGAAGAAATCGTCGATGGCCGCGGCAATGCCGCTCGCGCTGGCCGCACTCGCCTGCCCGGCGGCGCCCGCACGATCGATGCTCTGGCCGAGGCCGGCCTGCGCGCGCTGGTAGCCACCCTGCTCCGCCTCGAGGGAAGACTTGATCGCGATCTCGCGCACGACTTGCTGGTCGAGGAGCGAGTCGCGCAACTGCTCGATGCCGAGCGCCTCGAGGCCGAGGCTCTCCACGCCCTGCGGCGTCACGACCGAGCCGCGATCACCGTAAATGACCCTCTGCCGCGCGTAGGCGGGATTGTTGACGTTCGCCAGGTTCTTTCCCGCGGTCTCAATCGCCCGGCTGTGCGCGGAAAGCGCCTTCACCGTCGAGTTGATGCTGGAATAGAGGTTGGACATCGCGGGAAATCGGGAGGGAAAAACTCAACCCGCGGCGCGCAGCGTCGTCGCCGGATGGGCGTTCGCGACCGCAAGCCGGCCGGCGGGCGAATACGTTTTCATGAACGCGTTGGGGCGGAGGTGCTGCATCGTCTCCTGGTGCATCTCGACCGCGCGGGAGAGCAGCGTGTGATTGTGGCGGGAAACCCGCCGGACGCGGTGCAAGAGGAGATTCACCTCCGCGATCAGCGCCTCGATCAGCGGGCGGGCGTCGGACTCGACGAGCGGCAGGAGCGAACGCAGCGTGGCATTCGCCGGGCGGCCGCCCTGCTGGGCAAACGTGGCCACCGCCTGGGCGCGACGCTCGCGGCTGTCGGCGGCGACGCGCGCCTGCGCCTCGATCTCCGCGGCGAAGCGGAGCACGGTCTCGGGATCGCGGCCGAAAAGACTGCCCTGCTGCGCTTGGAAGAGGTGGAGCAGGCCGCCGTAGTCGGCGAGCTCGGTGCGAAGGCACTCGGCGATAAATTCCCAGTTGGTGCTCATAAGCGGACTTGGGGTTGGAGAGGCGTGATGGTCGCGGGCGGCGTCGGCATCGTCTCGCCGCGGGGCGTGAGTTGCCGCTCGATGAAGCGGCCGAGGCCGAGGCCCGAGCCGGAGCTGAGTTGATTCGCCATCGTATCGGTGAGCATGTCGCCATACACGCTGCCGGCCACCCCACCCTCTTTGCCGCCGAGCATCGAGCTCATGGTTTTCCCGAGGAGCTGGCGGATGAGGACGGCCTCGAACTGTTGGGCGACGGCGGAGCGCTGCGCATCGGGCGTGGCATTACGCAGCGAGGCGGCGTTGAACGTCGCGGGTGCGGTGTGGACGGGAGAGATCGGTGAGACGCTCACGGGATTAGTTGATCACCAGCTCGGCCTGCAGGGCGCCGGAGCGTTTGAGGGTTTGGAAAATCGCCATCATCTCGCGCGTCGAGACGCCGAGGGCGTTGAGCGCGGCGGCGAGACGCTCGATGGTCGGCGGCTCGTTGATGATTTGGAAACCGCCCTTGGATTCGTTGACGTTGGTCTGCGTGCTCTGCACCGCCGCAGTCTGGCCACCGCTGAACGCACCGGGCTGGCTCACGCCGACATTGGAAGTCACGCTGATCGTGAGCGAGCCGTGCGCGATGGCGACCTGCGAGAG
>JANXSC010000184.1 GCA_025352845.1 Opitutaceae bacterium | reverse complement strand
GCGACCGGCTACATCAACGGCACGCTCGTCGTGCTGGCGCGTGGCGGCGTGATCGCCGACAGCCAGAACGGCACCATCTCGCCCGTGATCGACGACCGCGACTGGCGCGTCGTGCTCACGTGGGGTGCTTCGCCGTCGGATCTCGACAGCCACCTCACGGGCCCACTCGCGGGATCAACGGGGCGTTTCCACGTCTATTGGAACGACCGAGGCAGTTCTTCGTTTTTGCCCTACGCCCGGCTCGATGTCGACGAGCGCTATGGCTATGGCCCTGAGACGATCACAATCAATCGCCCGATTAATGGCACGTTCCGCTACTCGGTTCACGACTACTCGAACAGTGATTTATCGGTCAGCTCCGCTCTCGCGTTCTCTGGGGCGCAAGCGCGGGTCTACCGTGGAAACTCGCTCTTGAAAACCTATGCCGTGCCGGCGCAATTTGGCACGCTTTGGACGGTTTTTGAGATTCGCGAGGGGACGCTTACTGACATCAACCGGATGGGATATTCGGGTTCTTCCTTCAGCATCGCCACCGAGCCCGAATTGCCAGAGGCCGCCGATTCGCCGCGCCTCTGGCTCGACCTTCCAAGTAAATCGGCGACCAACCAGCGCGAGCCTTAATATGCGCGTGGTCTCTGCCTTCGTTCGCTTTTTATTGTTCGCGGTTACCGTGCTTCCGTGCGTGCTGAAACTTGCCGCTCAGTTTCCGCAATTGCCCGCGCGCGTTGGCGGCACTCTCACAGTAGACGGCTCTTCCATCAGTGTGCAGACGAGCGACCAATTCGAGTTTCGCGTTGAGCGTCCCGGTGGCGTCGTGCTCACGCCAGCCGCAATCACGTTCGGGCGCACGCCCGCAGGCGGTTTCGCGGTGGACTACACCGTGTTCGACGCCGCGTTGGCACCGACGGGCGTCACTCCCGCGGCGACGCTCACCCTCACGGTGCGGCGCAACGGGCAGTCACTCACCATCCTCTCACCTGCCGGAGGCGCGTTTGCCTCCGGCACGGCGGGCTCGCTCACCACGGTCAATCTTGCGCTCTCCAGCGTGTCGGGCCGCATCATCAACCTTTCCATTCTTACGACCGTTACGGCGTCCAGTCCGCTCTTTACGGTCGGCACCGTTATAGGCGGCGCGGGCACGAGCGGGAGCAAGGCGATCCTCGTCCGTGTGGCGGGCCCGTCGCTCGCGCAGCTCGGCGTCGCCGGCGCGCTGGCCGATCCAAAACTCGATTTGTTCAGCGGCCAAACCGTGATCGCGTCGAACGACAACTGGGGCGGCACAGCCGCGCTCAGCGCCGCCTTTGCGCAAGTCGGCGCATTTGCTTACACTTCAGGCACGTCGAAAGACGCGGCGGTTTCCAGCGGTGCCCTGCCCGTCGGTGCCTACACGGTTCAGATCACAGGTGTCGGCGGCGCGACTGGCGTGGTCATCGCCGAGCTTTACGATGCGACCCCTGCCGCCTCGTTCACGTCCGCGACGCCACGATTGATCAACGTGTCCGTGCTCAAACAAATAAACGCGGGCGAGATTCTCACGGCGGGTTTCGTCATCGGTGGTTCCGGCTCCAAGACCGTGCTCATCCGTGCCGTCGGTCCCACCCTCGGCCTCGCGCCATTCAACATTGGTGGCGTGATGGCCGATCCCAAGGTCGATTTGTTCAGCGGTCAGACGGTGATTGCTGCCAATGACAACTGGGGTGGGGGCACCAGACTCGCGTCGGCGTTTGCCAGCGTCGGTGCGTTCACGTTATCCGCCACGAGCAAGGATGCCGCAATCCTCGTCACTCTCCAGCCGGGCAGCTACACTGCGCAAGTCAACGGGCTGAACAACACTGGCGGCATCGCCATCGTGGAGGTTTACGAGGTGCCTTAAACGCGCTTCTGGGCTGGGGCATTCTGCGGTTCCGTTGGAGGCTGATTTCTTGAACGGATTTTCCCCGTTGCGCGGTGAGCAAGGGACGGTTGTTTTTCCGACGTAGCGTGCGTCGCGTCTTTACCCTCAGGCGCGTCGCGACGCTGCTTCCAGCAGCCGAACCCATGAGCACGAATCCCGACCTGCGTTATCGCGCGTTCATCTGTTACAGCCAAACTGATCGTGTGGCCGCGCAATGGTTGCACCGGCGGCTCGAAAATTTCCCCGTGCCACCGCGGCTGGCCGGAACCACGGGACGCTGGGGAACGGTCCCGGCGAAGCTGGCCCCCATCTTTCGCGACCGTGAGGAACTCTCCGCCTCGGCGGATATCGGCGAACGGCTTAAAGCGGCGCTCGCGACTTCCGAATTTCTCATCGTGCTCTGCTCCCCCGCGGCGGCGCAATCGCGCTGGGTGAACGCGGAGATCGAGGCGTTCCGCACGTTGCACCCCGAGAATCGCGAGCGCGTGCTGGCTGTCATTCTGGCGGGCGAACCGCTCGCGGCCGATGCAGGCGCTGAGTGTTTTCCGGGCGCTCTGCGATCTATCGCAGGCGAAGCGGGAGCGCTGGATCATCGCGTTCCATTGGCCGCTGACTTTCGCAAAGGGAAAGACGGTCGCCGTGAGGCCGAACTCCGACTGATCGCGGCGTTGCTCGGGGTGGAATTCGCGGGGCTGAAGAGCCGCGAACAAGAGCGGCGAGTCCGCAGTCTGCGGCGGTGGACGGTCGCGGCGGCGGCACTGGCGCTGGCGCTCGCGGGCTTGGCCGGTTATACGCTGCGCCAGCGTCGCGCGGCGGAAGCTGCAACGGCCCGTGCGCTCACGGCGCGCGCCGAAGCGGAAAAACTGGTGGACTACATGCTCACCGAACTGCGGCCCAAGCTGGAGGTGCTCGGCAAGCTTGAACTGCTGGAGCCGGCCAATGAAAAGGTGCGCGACTACTACAGGAGCGTCGCGTTGGGGGATCAAAACCTCGATGTCCTGCGGCGGCGGGCGATGGCGTTTCGCGGTCAGGCGGTCGACCTACTCAATCACAAGAAAGGCGAGGCCACACTGGTCGCGTTGGGAGCCGAACTTGTGTTGCGCGAACGTATCGTGGAGCTCGCTCCGCGTGACATGGGCTCGTGGCTGGAACTTGGCGAAACGCAGCGCATGATTTCTTTTCAGCGCCGCGACTCTGGCGATCTGGCCGGAGCCCTGAGCGTCGGAGGCCTTGCACGGAAGCACACGGCGCGTGCCATGGAGATCGATTCGGGCAACCTTCGCGGTGCGGCGCGGCTCGCCAGTCTCGTGGTCGGCGAGGGAGAGCTTCTGATTCGCCTGGGCCGGACAGCCGATGCACGGGTGGTGTTGGAGGAGAGCTGGCGGATGTTTCAGGAGCTGGTCGTGCGTGACGCGTCGAATCTCGAAACCAAGAATCGCGCAGCCGCAGCCGCCTGGCAATTGGGCAATGTGTGTCGGCGCGAGGGCGACTTCGCCGCAGCGGAGCCGGTGTATCGGCGGGCGGTCGAACTCGCACGCGAACTTCACGCTGCCGAACCCAAAAATATTTACTACCTCCGGCGGCTTGAGCTGTCGGTGGGAACCCTTGGGCAGATGTTTCTCGAAGCCGGCCGCCATGAGGAAGCTGCAGTGACTCTCCGCGAGAACCTCGAAAATTCCCGGATGATCGTCGCGATCGATCCGGAGAACCTTGGGTATCTGGATGGTTTGGCGACACAGCTCGTCAATCTGGGCGAGGCCCTTGCGGCGCTCGGGCGGCACGCGGAGGCGCTGGTGTCGATTCGCGAGGTGATTGAATTGCGCGAGCGTGCTTTGGCCCGGGGCGCAAATGACGTTCGCACCCGTAACATGCTGGCGCTCGCCTTGGCGCAACTCAGCACCATCGAAGCCGAACTCAATCATGCCGAGGCGGCGATGGCGGCTGCCCGGCGCGGCGTCGATTTCATGCGGGAGCTGAGCAGTAGCGCGCCCGGCGACGTGCGGTTGGCCGACGATTTGGGATATCTGCGGTCGAAATTCGCGCGGGCTCTGTTCGGGGCGGAACGCTGGGGGGAAGCCGAGACGGAGTATCGCGGGGCCATTGCAAATATGGAAGCCGTGATTGCACGCGATCCGGGAAGTTCGCAGCGTCCGCGTTGGAAAGACCGGGCAATCTGGCTGCATGGACTCGCCTCGACATTGAAAAAACGGGGTGCGACTGCCGAGGCGAGACGGGTGGGAGAAACGGTGTTGGCTGAATTTGACCGCCTGGAGAAGGCAGGCTTACCCGCAAGCGCCATGCTCACGGCCCGCCAGCAGACGGAGGAGCTATTGCGGGACTTGCCCAAGGATAATTAAGGAAGCTGGTGCGACGTGCAGGCGTGAAGTCATTCGATGCCGTGGATCCGGAGCGATGCCGCAAAAAGGATTGGGCGGGGGGCGGGCCTGGCAATTTCCGGATGGCGCGGGTGCCACGAATCGATTTGTCAACTTGACAAGTTGATTGGTGAGGGCTGGCTGAAACCATGACCACGCACACCATCGGTGAGTTCAAAGCGAGGTTCTCCGACATTCTGGAGGAGGTGCGGCGCGGGGCGATCGTGGGGGTGCGCTATGGGCGGGAGAAGAAGCCGGTCGCCTTCCTCGTGCCGCCGGAGCGGGCACCGGCGCCGACCCCGCGCAAGCTCGGTCCCTTGCAAGGGAAGGCGGGTTTCCGCCTCAAGCCGGGATTCAAGATGACGGATGCGGACCTGCTCGGCTTGTGAGCCACCTGCTCGACTCCCACGCCTTTCTGTGGTGCGCGCTGCGGCCGGCCGGTCTGAGTGCGCGCGTGCGGGAATTGCTCGGGCGATCCGAGACGCGGTGTGCCGTGAGCGCCGTGTCGTTTTGGGAGCTGTCGCTCAAGCACGCGCTCGGCAAACTGGAACTCACCGGCGTAGCCCCGTCCGACTTTCCCCGGCTCGCCGAGCAACTGCACTTCGAAGTGCTGCCGCTGGAGGGTGCGACTGCCGCGACGTTTCACCAACTGCCGGGCTCCGCGCACCGCGATCCGTTTGACCGGCTGCTGGTGTGGCAGGCGATTCGCGCGCGCCTGATTTTGATTTCCAAGGATGCCGCGCTCGATGCCTACGGGAAATCCGGGCTGCAACGCTTCTGGTGATAAGGGGAGCCGCGGGAAAAAATTATCCGGTGCGCCGCGCGGCGAGCGCGCCCGCTCGCTACAGCGCGGGCACGCGCAGCCCCGCCGCTTTTGCCAGTGCGGCTTGCCGGTGATCGAAAGTTAGAAAATCGGTCGCACCCAGCACCACCGCGGAGGCCACATGCAGGATGTCGAGGCTGCGGGTGCCGAGCGATTCCGAGTGCAGGGCGCTGAGGCGCTCGGATTCGATCATCACGTCGGCGAGCGATGGGGCGATATGAGCGAACACGCCGGCGGCGAGGTCCGCGAGGAGGAGGTTGAGCGAGGCGTCGCGCTGCGCGGGCGTGATCTCGCCGCGAAAAACACGGAGGCGGAGCGCGTTTCTCAGTTCGAGCTGATGCACCCAGACGAAGGGCAGGGGCAGCGTGACCTTGGCCATGCGGGCGGAGGCGCGCCTCGTATGCGCGTCGGGCGCGTAGAGCGAACAGAGGAAGCCCGTGTCGGCGTAGATGCTCACGATTCACCGCGCGCTTCGGAAACCACGGCAGTGCCGGTGGCGGTGGATTTCGACCGGCCGTAAATCGCGGTCAGCCGTGCGGCGAAGTCGGGCCGGGCGATTTGTTTCGCGCGGCGAACCGGAGAGAGAACGGCGACGGGCTTGCCGTGGCGGCGCACCTCGACCGTCTCGCCCTGCGCCGCCCAGGAAAGGACGGTGGTGGTGTCGTGTTTCAACTCGCGAATGGTGGTGGTTTTCATGTGTGACACATGGAAGTGACACATCGGGGTGTCAACGCCGAGGTGCCGTCTGGCGCAAATCAGCTTTTGTGCGTCGGTGCGCCCTCGCAGAGCGAGGCTTGACCGTAGCCGTGGGCTTTTAGCCCACGGAGTTTGCCCGACGGTATTTTGCGTCGCGGAGCGACGCCTGATGGCACCGACAGATTCAAGCGTCGCTCCGCGACGCAGCCTGTTTTTGCCGAAGATTCCTTGGGCTGAAAGCCACGGCTAATGTAGTTCCGACGCATCGCGACTGCTTAAAACCTGAGATGCGCCCCCGTCTGACGTGATCGTGGAAATGCGTTGCGATTTTTCCCTCGTGCGCCGCGCCGGTGGCGCTTACGTCAGTCTGCTTCCCATGAAGCACTTTCTCAAGGAGACCGACTTTGCGCGGTCCGAGTTGCCGAAGCTTTTCGCCCTGGCGCGCGCGTTGAAGCGGTCGCGCGGGAAGCGTTCGGCGCCGAAGCCGCTCGCGGGACAGACGTGGGTGATGATTTTTTCCAAGTCTTCCACGCGCACGCGCGTCTCGTTTGAGGTCGGCATTCACGAGCTTGGCGGGAATCCACTTTTCCTGAACAAAAACGACATCCAGCTCGGCCGGGGCGAGACGATCGAGGACAGCGCGCGGGTGCTGTCGCGGTTCGTGCACGGGCTGATCGTGCGGACGTTTGATCACGGCGAGGTCGAGCGGCTCGCGGCGGCGGGCAGTGTGCCGGTGATCAATGCCCTGACGGATTTTCTCCACCCGTGCCAGATTTACGCGGACGCGTTTACGATGGCGGAGCGCTGGGCCAAGGGCACGACGGGCCGGGCGCTCGTCGATTCGCTGCGCGGTCGGAAGATCGCGTTTCTTGGCGACACGGCGTGCAACATGGCGAACTCGTGGATTCTTGGGGCCGCGCTTTTCGGCATGAAGATTTCGCTGGCGGGCCCGAAGGGTTTTGCCCCATCGGCGGAGTTCGGTGCGGCGCTGACGAAGGAAGGCTTTGATCCGAAGACGAGCTACGAATTCACGACCGATCCGTTCGTGGCGGTGCGTGACGCGGATGTCGTTTACACCGACGTGTGGGTGAGCATGGGCAAGGAGGAGGAGACGAAACAGCGCATCCGCGTGATGTCGCCGTATGCGGTGACGGGGAAACTCTTCGCGGCTGCGAAAGCCGACGCGCTTTTCATGCACTGCCTGCCGGCGCACGCAGGCGAAGAAGTGATGCCCGAGGTGCTGGCGAGCCCGCGATCAATGATTTTCGACGAGGCCGAGAACCGCCTGCACATGCAGAAGGCGATTTTGGCGACGCTGGCGAAGCGGCGGTAGCGCCCGGTTCGGGTGCGCTGGGTAAGCCTGACGGGCTACTCTTCCAGGATGTAGATGAAGCGCGCGCCGACCTTGCGAAACAGCCCCGTGGCCAGATCGCCGTCGTCGATGCGCCGATCGATCATCGTCATTTGGAGATCAGCGGCCGTGACATTGGTGGTGGCGATGCCGGCGACGACGCCGGAGTTGTTGAGATCCCAATTCCAGATGCCCCCGACAGAGTTGGCGACGGTCCAATTGGCGTGGCGAATTTCCCCTGCCATGCCGGCGGGGATCGTGCCGCTGCCGGCGTTGGGCGGCCAAGCACCGTTTACCAACGAGAAATTCTCGAAGGCCTGCGCGAAGACGCGCAGATCCGAGATGAAGCGGTTGTTTTGCGACGACTGACGGGACTTGCTAAAGGCCGGAAGCGCGAGGACGGCGAGCAGGCCGATGATCACGACTACAACCATGATCTCGACGAGGGTGAAGCCGGCCGCGCGCCGTGGCGGCGCACTGGATTGGAAGGAATGCATGGAAGGACCCCGACATGACGATGAATGAATAATATTCGCTGACCCGAACAGTATCGGGGCAACGGGCGGGGCGGGCAAACCTCCCGGAGTAAAGAGCCGGTTAACTTCCTGATCCGTGGCGCTACGGAGCATCTTCGCGTTACTGCGGCTTTTTGAGGAGGAACGTTTTTCTTTTGCGCGGCGCGAGGCGGGTTGCCCACACTGGTCACTTCTCCATGAAAATCGTCCTCGCTTACTCGGGCGGACTCGACACGTCCGTCATCGTCAAATGGCTCCGCGAAACCTACGACGCTGAGATCGTCACCTTCGCCGCCGACATTGGCCAGGAGGAGGAGCTCAACGGCCTCCCGCAGAAGGCCCGCGCCACCGGTGCCTCCAAGCACTACACGCTCGATCTCACGGAGGAATTCGCGCGCGACTTCATCTACCCGATGATCCGAGCCAATGCCGTTTACGAGGGCCAGTATTACCTCGGCACCTCGATCGCGCGCCCGCTCATCGCCAAGGCGCAGGTCGAGATCGCGAAGAAAGAAAAGGCCGACACCGTCGCGCACGGCGCCACCGGCAAGGGCAACGACCAGTGCCGCTTCGAGCTCACCTACATGGCGCTCAACCCGCGCCTCGAGATTCTCGCGCCGTGGAAGATCGAGAAATTCCGCGACGAGTTCCCCGGCCGCGCGGAGATGATCGCGTATTGCGCGAAAAACAAAATCCCCGTCGAGGCGTCACTGAAGAAGCCCTACTCGATGGACCGAAACCTCCTCCATATTTCCTACGAGGCGGGCATCCTCGAAGACCCGTGGTTCGATCCGACGACGAAGGAGAACAAGGGTATGTTCAAACTCTCCGTCTCGCCGGAAGACGCGCCGAACAAGGCGGAATACGTCGAGCTTGATTTCGTGAAGGGCAACTGCGTGGCCGTGGACGGAAAAAAACTCTCGCCGGCCGGCGTGTTGAGGACGTTGAACAAACTCGGCGGCAAGCACGGCATCGGCCGCGTGGATCTCGTGGAGAATCGTTTCGTCGGCATGAAGTCGCGCGGCGTCTATGAGACGCCCGGCGGCACGATTCTGATGCAGGCGCACCGGCAGGTGGAGTCGCTCACGATGGATCGCGAGGTGCTGCATCTGCGCGACGGTTTCATCCCGAAATACGCCGAGCTCGTCTACAACGGCTTCTGGTTCGCGCCCGAGCGCGAGATGCTCCAGGCGATG
>JANXSC010000553.1 GCA_025352845.1 Opitutaceae bacterium | reverse complement strand
TCCAGCGCAAAGCCCTCGGCCCGGCTGGCCGCCAGCCCCGCTTCGCACTGGCCCGCCGCACTCCACGACTCGCACGGCAGCGCGAGTTCATCGCCGAGCACCTTGAGCAGCGCCGGGGATTTCGCCGGCCCGCCGGAAATGAAAATTTTGCTGATCGTCTCCTCGTGCCGGTGCTCGAGAAAACCGATGGAGTTTTGAATCTCCCGGACGAGCGACGAGAGCGCGACCCGGCAGTATTCCACCATTACCTCGTCCTCCTGATCCAGCGCCTGGATCACCACGTCCCGCTCCTCGCCGCACATCGCCGTCAGCGCATCAAGCAGCGCCTTGCCGCCGAAATCAATCGACCGCACGAGGATCAGCTCGCGCTTTGATCCGACCATGACGGTCGAACCCGTGTGGCCGATATCGACGAGGAAAAACGCCTGCTCGTTAAAGATTTCCGGGAAGGCGAACTCGAACGCGTTGAAGGCGCAAATCGGCGCCAGTTGCATGGCGCCGACACTCGTGCCGCTGTGCTCCACCGCGCTGCCGACCATCGACACCTGCGCCCGCGGCAGACCGCCGACGAGATATTTTTTCCGGCCCGCGACCTCGGGATCGGCGCTCGTGTCCGTGGTCGGAATCCGGTCGCAATCGAGGACGAAATCTTTGCAATCCTGATTGAGCAGCGCCATGCCGTTGAGCCGCAGCGCATCGCGCAGGATATGCACCGGAGTCTCCGGCTGCTCGATGATGCGGATGAGCGCGTCTGGGCTGGAGACACCGACGGCGCACGCTTTCGCGGAGCCGCCCATGGTTTTGAAAAGCGCCTTGAGTTCGTGCCCGAGCGTGTCGGCGGAATCCACCGGGCCGGTGAGGACATGCGAGGCGTAATGCGTGACCACGTAGCGGTTCCCGCCCTTGCGCTGGAGCAGCACGGATTTGAGCGAGTAGCGGCCGAGGTCAACGCCGATGACGGATGTGAGAGCTTTTGCCATTGCAGGTTCGTTTCTAAGCAGCCGATGTGCCGGGGTTCGCGGATTCTCAAAAATTTCCCGCCGCTGCCTGAGCCGAGGCGTGCCGGCCATGCTGCGGCAGGTCCGCGAGCATCTGCGAGAGCACCATCAGCGCGACGCCCGCCGCGATGAGGATGAAAAGCACTCCGCCCGCGAGGAGCATCGCACGATTGCGGCCGCTGGGGCCGCGCGGCGCGCGCTGCATCGCCATGCGGGCGTCGAGCATTTGCAGGAGTTGTTCTGGAGTTGTTGGTGTCGTTTCGATTTCTTTCATGGTTCAAAAAAAATTCTTCGATGTTTGGCGCTACTCCCCACGAAAAAGCCTATGTCGGGCCATTGTTCGGATTTCTTGCGGTGATGCTGCCCGGCCTCCTCGCCGAGTGGCTTTTCAAGGGACACAGTTTCTGGATGGTCGCCGAGCCGCGCTACTGGGTCTGCCCGTTGCAGGCGCTCGTCGGCGGCATCCTCATCATCCGCTGGTGGCCGGAGTATAAATTGCGCCCGCCGGCCCGCGCGTGGTTCGCCATTCTCATCGGCGTCATCGCTCTCATTCTGTGGATTGCGCCGCAGGAATTTCTCGGCGTCGCCCCGCGCCGCGACGGTTTCGACGCCGGCTTTTTCGGCCCCGCCGGCTGGCCCTACTATCTAAACACCGGCCTCCGTTTCGTCCGCCTCGTCATCATCGTCCCATTCGTGGAAGAGATTTTCTGGCGCGGCTTTCTCCTCCGCTACCTCATCGACGACGATTTCCTCGACGTGCCCATCGGCGCATTTTCATGGAAGTCCTTCGGCATCGTCACCGCCGGCTTCACCCTCGAGCACACCTTCCCCGACTGGCCCGCCGCCATCCTCACCGGCATGCTCTTCAACGCCGTGGCCTACTACACCCGCAGCCTCAGCGCCTGCGTCCTCACCCACGCCGTCACGAATCTCCTCCTCGGCCTCTACGTCATGCATACCGGGCAGTGGGGCTTTTGGTGAGCGCTCGGAAACTGTTTGGGAAGGAACGTCAGCCCCCGTCCAAGACAACTGCGGGGCCAGGCCGGAGCCTGGTCACGAGGGTAAAACGATCACCACCCCAAGAAACAGACCTCCTACTTCCCCGGCGCAGGCGCGGGCGCTGCCGCTTTGGCCGGCGCGCTGCCGCCGCGATCCACCACCACGCGGGCGCTTTGGTAGCTGGCGTAAAACTCCGGGTTCGACTGGCGGAACCGCGTCATCTGCTTGTCCAGTTGGTCGCGCAGCAGATCCGTCGCCGCGGTGATCAGATCCGGCAGTGTCGCCGTCTCGCCCGCGCGGCCCGCGATGGTCGTGCGCGGCTGGTTCTTGATCGCGTCAAACGCTGCCGTCAATTGCTCCAGCGCCGTCACATCCGCCGCCGTCACCAGATGATCCGCCAGCGCCGCCGCGTGGGCCTTCGCCAAAGTCGCCACCCTCTTCCCCGCGGCCTCCAGATCTTCGTCCGAAAGCTTGCCCAGCCCCGCCTTGGAAAACTCCACCTGCGCCGCCAGCACCGCATCCTTCGCCACCGCCGCGATGGAGGCGAGCTGATCGCCAATCTCCAGAATCTTCGCCTCATAATCGTGCCGCACATTGCCCTTGGCATCCGCCGCCCCGGTCGTCGGAGCCTTCTGCTTGTCCGTCTTTTTCGCGATGGCCTCGATCATCGCGTCCAATTCCGCCATCGTATCCACCGCCGCCTTCATCGGCATCCAAATCGCCTTGTTCGCGGCCAGATTCATATAGTCCGACACGCTGCCAAACATCGTCACACGGTTCTCTTGGTTCTGGGTCATGCGCGGAGGCTTTAGACTCGCCCGCGCCCTGTCAACGCGCAATTTCCAACGATTGAGCATCGTCCGCGAGAAACGGAGCATCGCTCGCGCGGCATTGAGCATCGTCCGCATCGCCTTGAGGGCCGTCCGCACAGCGTTGAGCGTTCGTTTCCAGACAGTGAGCCCGTGGCGCATGGCCTTGAGCTTCGTCCGAACGGCGTCGAGTGCTAATTTCCCGACAGCGAGCATCCACCGCGAAATGGCGAGCTGCGTCCGCACGGCGTTGAGCCGGCATTTCCGGCCGCTGTATTCGCACCTTCCCCTCTTTGCTCACCATATCCCAAGTAGAGCAAAGAGATTTTGCGTTTGACGATTCGAAATGCTGTCCGTAATCAGCTTCACCATGAAAATGTTTTTCCTTCGTGGGCCTGCGGTAGCGATGCTGGCTCTTTTATGGCTCTCAGGATTTTGGGTGCCGAGATCGCCAGCGGCGGACTTTCCCGGAGAGGCGCTGATCGACGTGGCTTCAGGGCTGAAAAGCGGGGATGTGACATTCATCAGCAGCCCCATCGATATTGGCGAAATCCCCGCGCTCTTCGATGGTGACGTGAAGACGATTGCCAGGTCGAAGCAGATCAATCCCTTCGAGTTGATCCTGATGTTTCCGAAGCCGCAGACCATGACTCGGATGCGGCTCTTGTACGGGGGAGCACCTCTCCCGTTGCACCGCTGGAAAGTTTACAGTGCCAATTCACTCCAGGATATGCAGGGCAAAAAGGACAGTTACCGCGCCATTGTCGGTGGGCACACGGACAAAGGGGATGCCTGGTCACAGGTAAAATTCGCCACTCCAGTCAGCGCGACCGTGTGGCGGGTCGAATTGGAAGAAATCAAGGGCGACAACTTCGTCCACTGGCATGAACTCGAATGTTATGAGCCCGCCGCTGCATCGGGAGCGGCGGTCAAAAACCCGGCAAATGGCACGCCCGCGCCGAAGCCCAATTCGGTGGAACTCACTTGGACGACGCGTTCCGGCCAAACGCTGACCGCCAAATTCCAAGCCCTCGAAGGCGACTCCGTCGTCCTTTCGGTCAAAGGCACCACGATGAAAATGCCCTTGGGCAGCCTCTCGGATGAAAGCCGCACACTTGCCCAAAAGCTCGGCGAGGCAGCCAAGGCAGCCAGCCACTGATCCCACTACTTGGCCGCAGCCACAGGCGCGAGGACGCAGCGGAAGCCTATGCTGTTGTCGCGAGCGTCTGGGCGATCCCCATTACGGGCCGACGACAACAGCCCGACGCGGAAAACATTATTGAAACAGGCTCCACGAAAAGTCCGGGAAGCGTCGTGAGCTAGCCAAAGGTCGTCGCACCGCTCCCATACATTCCCGCCAAGGTCGAAGATGCCGAAGCGATTAGCCGCAAAGCTCCCCGCCGGGGCAGTATGAGAAAATCCATCGCGATAATCGGCCGGAATCCTTTCGCCTCTTCCGGTCTCGTGGCCGGAGTCCTCCTCGCCGCCATAGTTTCCCGCACTCCGCGGGGGAGGCCATGTCGTGCCCCACGGAAATACATTCTTGAGTTTGCTAGCCTTCTCTGCCGGCGTTTTCAGCGGCTCTTCGAGTTCGCCGATGCCCACGGCACAACTCCACTCATGGTCTGTCGGCAGACGGTAGCACTCCGCCACTCCGAGCCGGCTGGCTTTCTGCTCGCGCTCCGTGAGCCACGCACAAAAGGCTTTGGCGTCTTCCCAGCTAACCCTCACCGCTGGGTGCGTGGGACCTTGTGGGAAATCCGGCTTGGGCCACTCGCGGTTAGTTTCCTTGGCAAAGGCCTCATAGTCCTGCACCCGCGTCTCCCACACACTGAAGAGCACGCGCTGCCCGTTCGTTGGCCCGCCCGTGATTGGCACCGGAACGAATTTCATGCCGAGCGAATTCACAAACGGTCGCTCTTTGGTCGCGGCTGAAATCGTGAGCACCACCGCCTCACTGGGACCAAGAACACAACGAAAGCCATTAAAGTAGGAGCGAAAGCCGGGTGCGTGGTGATTGCGGTGGGAGGACAATAGAAGGTCGCGGCTGCTGCCACCCCACGAAGCACCCCGCAGATCACGGTCTTGCTGGTCTTTGTCGAACCAATCCTCGCACCACTGCCACGCGTTGCCGCCCATGTCGAAAAGGCCAAACCCATTCGCCGCGAAATTCCCCACCGGTGCCGTCTCCACAAAGTCGTCCCGATAGCCCGCAAGCACGCCCCTGATCCAAGCGTGTTTACCAGCGGCCAGCGCCGGACGCAGTTCCTCTCCGGCATAGTTCCCCGCCCCAGCAGGCGGCGGCCATATCGTGCCCCACGGAAACATCTCGTTGATCTTTTCGCTTTTCTCGGCCGGCTGCTGCGCCGCGTTTTCACCCGCCAGCCCCACCGCGCAGCTCCACTCATGGTCGCCCGGCAGCCGGTAACGCCAATCCGCAGGCAGCCGCCCGGCGGCTTGCTCGCGCGAGGTCAGCCATTGGCAGAAAAGCTGTGCGTCTATCCAGCTTACGCACACCACCGGATGCGTGGGGCCTTGTTGGGCGAAGCCCGGGCTCGGCCATTCGCGCTGGGTTTCCTTAACGAATACCTCGTAATCCTGCACGCGCGTGTCCCACACGCTGAAGAGCAGCCGCTGCCCACCCGTCGGCCCGCTGGTGATCGGCACGGGGACGAATTTCATTCCGAGCGAATTCACAAAGGGCTGCTCTTTGGTCGCGGCTGCGAGCGCACGCTCGGTGGACGGTTTCGGCGGCTTTAACCACGCCGTTAGTTGTTCGCGTTGGGATTTTATCTCAAGAGCCTCGTCGAGGCGCTGGCGCTGCGTGAGGAGCGTTTGGTTTTGCGCAAGAATCGCGTCGTAGCGGGCGTGGACTGTTTTCGCCTTGGAAACCCGCTCGGCATCAAGGACGCCGAAGGATTTGCGATAGGTGGAGCGCAAGGCTTTGAGAGCGTCCAGCTTCGTGGGTTCATCCACGGCGGGGACATCGCCACCGCTGGCGAGCATCTTGAGTTCGGCGCGGAAGGCGATGTCAAGGTCGAGGCGGCCGCTGCGCGTGGCGGTGGCGAGTTGCGCCTCGAGTGCGGCGATATACTGCTTCTTCAAATCGGCGGTGCCTTTCTCAAACGGCGCGCTGACCTCGCGCTCAAAGGCCGCCTGCCACTGCGGCTCCTGCTCGGAAAGCCATTTTCCCGTTGCGCTCTCGATGTTGGCTGGGATTTTGGACACAGTCGTCGCAGCAGGCGTTGATGGAATGGTGGTTACGAGTGGTCGCTCTTTTGTGGCATGAATCTCCGTCATGTTCCCGTCAGACGGCGGGGTGACAGCGCTCGGCTGAACAGGCGGTGCGGGAGAAACGGCAGCCTCGTCGGGCAGCACGAGGTATTGGATCGCGCGAACGAGCGTTTCGTCCGTCGTCCCCACATGGTGCGACACCGCCAAGCCTCCCGATTTCAATCGGGTGTCTTGCAGTGTGGCGATCTCCTTGCCGTTCACCTTCGCGGTCAAATTCGCCCCTACTACCCGCAATTCCAATTCCGCTTCTGAGCCTACAACCAAAGGTTCGGAGAGAGGAACTTCCCGCAAGCCTACCCACGTCAAATCCTTCCGGTCTAAACGCTGGAACAGAATGTGGTCGGAGGCGAAGAAAACGGTGTATTCACCTTCCGCGCAGGTGCGCACCGTAAAGCGGATTGAGCTTCCCCATTTCTTGAATCCCCCAACTAAGGCACGCACGGCTCCGTTGGAATGAGTTCCGCTTTCGAACGAGATATCATCCACACGGTCACGAAAGACGATGCCCTCTGCTGTAAGCGTTACGCCGCTACGATCTGCAGCCAGGATTTCTTGCATGCCGTCGAGCCAAGGCTCTGCCGAGGGCGAAAGGCCGGCTGCGGCCGACGGCTCTTTCCCAACAGTCGCTGCGGGCGCGGGCACTCTGCTCCGAGGCTTTATCAGGCGCGGGAGGAATAAGCCGAGCGCGGCCACAATCGCGGTGGTGACTCCGATGGAGATCCACAGTCCAGCGCGGATCCTCTCCCCGGGTGGTGCATGGGGCTGTGGCGCGAGTTTCGGCTCAAGCAACTCCAGCTTCGGAAGCGGCGTGCGGGCGGTGTCCACATCGGCACGCATTTCCTGCGTGCTTTGGTAGCGGCGCTCGGGGGCCTGCTGCATGGCTTTGAGGACGATGGCATCGAGGCGCACGTCGCAGCCGGTGCGGGCGGAGGGCAGGTCGAAGGCGCCGCGCGGGGTTTCGCGGCAGAGCATTTCGTAGAGCATCACGCCGAGGCTGAAGATGTCGGCGCGGTGATCTACATTCATGCCGCGCGTCTGCTCGGGGGCCATGTAGTCGGGCGTGCCCATGACGGTGCCGGTCATGGTGGTGCCGTAGGTCTCGGCGGTCGGGTCGGTCAGGCGGGCGAGGC
>JANXSC010000542.1 GCA_025352845.1 Opitutaceae bacterium | reverse complement strand
CCCCCGCAAAATCCTCCACGACGCCTCCCCCGCCGAGCGTTTCCATCAGCTCCTTATATCAAACCCTAATTCGAATTGATCCTTGAATGCGCCCCGTTTAAGATCGCGCGGGGCGTCCACGTCGCGCCGTCGGAGCTCGTGACGATTTGATTCGCCTGACCGCTGGAGGGAGTGACGACGCCGACGTAGACGCCGTTGCCAAACGCAAAATCGCCCGGGCCGTAGAGTGGCGTGGAGAGCGTGGTGGTGGACCAGGTGATGCCGTCCGCGCTGGAGAGGATCGCGCCATTGGCGCCGGTGGGGACGCCGTTGGCGTTGGTCGCGAGATCCATCCCGAGGTAGAATTTGCCGTTGAGAAAACGCGGCGGGCCGACGCGCGCGCCGGTGACGGGCAGCGTGCGGCGCGTCCACGCCGTGCCATCCGGGCTGGTGTAAACGGCGGGAGTGATGGCGGGCACGGCGTTGCTGCCGCCGAAATAAACGGCGAGGACGAAGGTGCCGTTGCCGTAATCGGCGCCGGTGAGCTGGACGTTGATGCCGGCGGCGGTGATGTCGGCGGGCGTGGTCTTGGGCCAGGTGGGCACTTGGGCGCGGCCAACGGTCGCCGTGGCGAGCGCAGCGAGAAAGAGGAGAGAGCGAAGGAAATATTTCATAGCGGGAGAGTTGAGGATAGCACGATGCGCGGCGCGTGTCGTTACGTGGACTCGCGTAGGGTGAAAGAAAAAGGCGTCGGCCGAAGCCGACGCCTGCAGAGGGCGAGAGTAAATTCCGCGCGACGGTTTACGGCACCTCGTAAACTTCCACGAGCGCCTCGCCGGTCGGCGCGGCGGCGGTGCCGCTCACTTGGATCGTGTAGGCGCCGGGGTCGACGAGGCTGAGGGTCGCGGCGTCCTTGCTGCCGGCGTCGAGCGCGAAGGCGCCGACGTAGGTCGTCGCGATGGCGAGTTCGTTGACGAAGTCGGCGCTGCTCCAGTCGTCGTTGGCGAGGATGGCGCGGGCCTGGCTGTCGAAGATCTGCAGGCGCGGATCGGGCACGGTGCCGGTGACGCCGAAAGCCGCGAGCTTCGGGCCGATGCCGCGGACGAGCAGTGTGCGCTGGCCCTGGCCAGTGATGACGAGGCCGAGCGTGAGCACGTCGGCCCCCGGCGCGGTCTGGCCGCGCACGGAGACGTTCACGAGTTTGCTGGTGCTCGTGCCCACGAGCGCATCCGCATCATAGACCTCGATGATCACGAGGCCGCCGGTGCCGGTGGAATTCGTGACCTGCACGGTGTAGTCTTTGCCCGCGGCGAGGTCGGTGACGAGCGCGGCGTCTTTCGAGCCGGCGGCGATGGCGAAGGCACCGGTGGCGACGAAGCCCTGGCCGATGTTGGCGGTGGTCCAGTCGTCGTTTTCCGCGATCTTGTTCGCGCCTTGGTAAACGGCGAACTTCGGGTCGGCCATCAGGCCGGTGAGGTTGAATTGCGCGAGGCCGGGGCCGACGGCGCGGATGAGCACGCGCTTGGTGCCGGTGCCCTGAAGGACGAAGCCGGGGATGACGGTGGTGCCGGTGGCGACGTTGGTGCGCACGGAGATGTTGGCGGGCCGCGAGGCGGTGGCCGAGAGCGTGAGCGTGCCGCCGGTGCTGGTAACGGTGCCGGCGCTGTTGCTGATGCGCACGGTGTAGGTGCCGGCGTCGGCGGCGTTCACGTTGTTGCGGAGGAGAATCGCGCCGGTCTCGCCGGCGAGGGCGCCGTTGTTGCGAAACCACTGATACGCGAGGCCGCTGCCGGTCGCGCTGGTGGCGAAGCTCACGGTCGCGCCGGGCACGACGATCTTCGAGAGCGGTTGCAACGCGATCACGGGTGAGCCGGCCGCGCCGATGGTGATGCTGCCGGCGGTGATGCGCACGGTGCCGAGGGAGTTCGTGACATCGGCGGCATAGGTGCCGGCGTTGGCGGTGGTGAGCGACTCGACGATGTAGGGGTTGGCCGTCGCGCCGGCGATCAGGAGGCCGTTTAAGAACCACTGATACGAATAGGTGCCGCCACCGGTGACATTGACCGGGCAGACGAGGCGGCCACCCGCGGCGAGCGCGGCGGTGCCGGCAGTGAAGCCGGGCGCCGCAGCCGGTCGCGCGGTGGCGACGGACACGCCTGTAACCGCACCTGCGCCCGCGAACGAATAGCTGCCCGGCCACGTGGGCCACGCAGCCGAGGAGACGCCATTGCGCAGCGAAGCGGCATAGGACGATTGCCCGGCGAGAATCGTGATCGTGACGGTCTTGGTTTCACCGTTGCGCAGCACACCAGCGTGAACAGCCGCGGCGGCCACCGCCGAGTCGTCGGTGTAAACATCCGTGCCCCAGACCGCGCCGCGATCGACGCCGGTGAGCGTGAATTGGTAAACCCCGCCGACTTTGTTGCGGTAGCCCACGAGGTTCGCGGGCGCGGTGGCAATCGTCGGCGTGCCGCCGCCGTTGGTGACGACGACCGTGAACGTGATCGGGGCACTGGTGCCGGCGGCGTTAGTGGCCGTAACGGTGAAGGTGTAAGTGCCGGCTGTGGAGAACGTGCGACCTGCGCCCGGGCCATCGACTCTGCCGGTGAAAGGAACCAGGGCGAAGGCACCGGTGTTGGCCAGGAGCGAGTAGGAGACTGCGGCGGGCGAGGTCGTGATCTGATAGGTAAACGGGACGCCGACGGCCGCAGTGAGCTGGGTGCTCCCGACGAAGGCGGGCGCGCCGGTGGTGCCGCCGGAGGCGGTGACGGTGACGACGGTTATTGCGCTGGTGCCGGCGGCGTTGGTGGCGGTGAAGGAGAACGTGAACGTGCCGGCGGCGGTGAAGGTGCCGGTGACGAGGCCGGTGGTGGGGTTGATGGAGATAGGGGCGTTGCCGCCGGAGTTGCCGAAGGAGGTGGCGACGTTGTTGGCGGTGATCTGGTAGGTGAACGCGCCGCCGACGGTGGCGGTGACGTTGGTGGCGCTGGTGATCACGGGGACGATGGCCGTGCCGCCACCACCGCCCGAACCGCCGATCGTGAAGGTGCCGCCGCTGTTTTTGATCGGGTTGAAAAGCTCGCCGGCGGCGAAGGCACCGAAGCCGGCGGCTTGGGCGAGCGTGAGGCTCACCTGGGTATTGTTGCCTGGGGAAAACCAGTTGTTGTTAATCAGGATGAGCGTGACGCGCGCGCCGGTTGACGCATTGATGCTGGAGTCGATGACCGAATAAGTGCCGCCCTCCGTCGTCAGGCCCGCGCTCGAGCGCACATACGTCGAGGCGGTGGAGAACACGATCCTATAGGTGTTGATCGCGGGCTCGAGCGTGTTGGGCGTCTGGGCGTTGTGGGTGAACGTGAGCGTCTTCCCGATGAGGTTGGCGGGGAGCAGTTCATCGTTGACGAGGGCGAGGGCACGCGGCGCGGCGAGCCCGAGGAACAACAGCGTCGCCGGCACAAACGCGCGCAGCGAACGGGAGAGGACATTTAGCAGTGACATGGTAATGGGAGAAAAACGAAGCGAGTCCCGGAATCATACCCGAGAAACCCCCCACCGTCGCTACGTGGACTCGCGTATGCGGGTAATCAGCGCCCCGGCCGCAGCACTTCGCCCGCGCACAACATCAGCGCCGCGCGGCCTTCGAGAGCGAGGCGCGCGAGGATGCGCTCCATGTGCTTGTCGATCGTGCGCGGGCTCGCGCCGAGGATGGCGGCGATTTCGGGATTCGTTTTGCCCTGCGCGACCCAATAGGCGACTTCGGCCTGGCGCGTCGTG
>JANXSC010000535.1 GCA_025352845.1 Opitutaceae bacterium | reverse complement strand
GCGATGTGCGATTCGGTAAAATCGGTCGCCACCTTCGGATCGACGATGACCAAATCGTCAACGATGAGATCGGGAACGAGGGTGCCGATGAGCTGGCCTTCGTAGTGAACGGGAAATCGCTTTTGCTGTTCGACGCGGCGGCGGCGTTTCGTGAGTTCAATGACGAGAGCGTCTTCGTAGAGTTTTTCGTCGAGGCCCGGCTTGAGCGTGTTCAGCACCTTCATGGCTGCGCCAATGATCGCCTCCCTGAGTTCCTTGTGGAGGAGGTCTTCCATCGAATCTTCCCAGAATTTTTTTGAGCGCGGATTGCGCGGATGCCGCGGATAAGGGCAGGAAAACTCAGGATTATCCGCGTAATCGGCGTAATCCCCGGTCAAAAGGTTTTGTTCAGGCCAACCGCGCCCACTCGCGCGGGGGCACGGCGAGGGTGAAATCGTTGATCGTGAGGGTGAGGTTGGGATTGTAGGCGGGGTCGTTGACGAGGGCGTCGCCCCATTTCTCGACCATGATTTCGACCTCGCCGCGGAAGCGGTCGCGTTTCTCCAGGGTGTCTTCCTTGCCGCGACTCGCGCTCTCGTGGTGGTAAAGTTCGGCGTAGGGCGTCCACAGGTTCCGGTAACCGGCGGCGCGGACCTTCAGGCAGAAATCGACGTCGTTGAATGCGACGCGCAGTTTCTCGTCGAGGCCGCCGACCTTCAGGAAAACCTCGCGCCGGATCACGAGGCACGCGGCGGTGACGGCGCTCATGTTTTGCTGGAGCAGATTGCGGTGCGCCTGACCCGCGGAGCCGCGCGGGTGCGTCTGCCATGCGTGCGCGGCGACGCCACCGATGCCGAGGATGACGCCGGCGTGCTGAATCTTCTCGTCGGGGTAGTAGAGCTTGGCACCGACGCAGCCGATCTCCGGACGGACCGCGTGGCTGACCATTTCGCCGAGCCAGTCGGCGTGGATGGCCTCGAGATCGTTGTTCAACAGGCCGACGAGGGGCGCATCGGTCTGGCTGACGCCGAAATTATTAATGGCGGAGAAATTAAATTCGCCGCCAAAGGTGACGACGCGGCAGTGCTCGCGCGCACGCAGTTCGGCGAGGTAGGCGAGCGTCTCGGGATCATCGCTGTCGTTGTCGACGATCAGGATTTCGAAGTTCGGGTAGGTCGTCTTCGCGAGGATGCTTTCGACGCAGGGCTTGAGCACGTTGAGCCGGTTGCGCGTGGGGATGACGAGGGTGACGCGCGGGGCCTGCTGCGGCAGCGGGTAGTGGACGCGCCAGTAGGAGCCCTTGGTCGGAGAAATCTTCGCGTTCACGCCGATGCGGGCGAAGTGTTCGTTGATGGTTTTCTGCGCGGCCTCGGTGGCGTAGCTTTTCTCGCCAATCAGCATCGCGGTCGAACCGGGCACGCTGCGCCAGTGGTAGAGAATTTTCGGAATGTGGCGGATGCGATCGGCGGCGCTGCGCTCAATCACGCGCATCGCGAGATCCCAGTCCTGCGAGCCGTGGTAGCCGACGCGGAAGCCGCCGACCTCGCGCACGAGCAGCGTGCGATAGACGCCGAGGTGAGAGATGTAATTCTGGACGTTGAAGAGGTCGGGATTCCAGTCGGGCTTGAAGTAGTGGTCGTAGCGGTGGCCGTTCTCGTCGATCTTGTCCTCGTCGCTGTAAACGACGTCGGCCTTGGGGTGGGCGTCGAGTTCGAGGGCGACACAGGCCAGCGTGTGCGGGCGTATCACATCGTCGTGATCGAGGAGCGCGATGAACTCACCGTGGGCGAGATGCAGCGCGGAGTTCGAGGCGGCGGAGATGTGGCCGTTGGTGTCGCGGATGACGACCTTGATGCGCGGATCCTTCTTCTGGTAGCGCTCAAGAATCTTGCGGACGTGCGGTTCCTTTGAGGCGTCGTCGGCGATGCAGAGTTCCCAGTTCTCGTAGATTTGCGTGCGCACCGACTCGATGGCGGCGACCAGCCACCGCTCGGGCGTGTTGTAGGTCGGCATCAACACCGAAATCAGCGGCCGCTTCTGCAACGAGGAGAGCTTCGCCTTGATCTTGGCGGCACTCTCCGGGGTGAGCGTGTCGTAGGCGGCGACCCACGCGGCGTAGGTGTTGGGCGGGGGCGGCGCATCGTCGTCGGTGCGCTTCACCTCGCGAGCGACAGCGACGTGCCAGGCGCCACTATTGTCCTGCGCTTCGATGACGAGCAGATGCCGGCCCCGCGACGGAATGTCGGCCTTCACTTCCCAGCCCGAGTGCTCGGCACCGGGGTAATCGCGGAAGTGATCAAGCACATCGAGCCGCTCTTTGCCGAAAGCGGCGGTGACGCTCTTGTCGCCGAGCCGCGCGCGAATCGCCTTCAGCGGCACGCGGTCGCGGTGGAGCGACCAGCCGCGAATGTTGAGCGTTCGCGGGATGCGCGCCCAGTCCTGCGGGTAGTCGATGTTGCCAATGAGCGCGGGCGAGACGGCGGGCGGCGCGGGCTTGTCGAAAAATTGCCGGCGCAGCGCGCGAAAAGGCGCCGTGGCTTTCCACGAAAACGAGTCCTGCATCGTCGCGATCTTCTGTTCGCGGGAGCGGAGGATGGCTTCGGTTTGCGTCAGCTTTTCGGCCGCGGCGGCGAGTTCGGCGGCGTGCTGCGTCTGCAACGGTGGAATCTGGGCGAGCGCCGCGGCGGTTTGGTCCTGTGAGATGCGCAGTTTTTCCTCGGTGGCGGCGATCGTGTCCTTGAGCGCGAGGATTTCGGCGTCGGCCCCGAGGATGGCGTTTTCGTAGGCGGTGACCTGCTGGCGCGCGGTGCGGAGGAGGATCTCGGCTTGGTCGCGGCGCTGCTTATGCTTCGCGAGCTCGTTGCCCATGTTGTCGGCGTAGGTTTGCGTCATCGCGCGCGACAGCTCGAGGCCGGCGATGTTTTCGCGGGCGGCGGCGAGGAGATCCTCGATGTTTTTGACGTGCTGCGCCGTGAGCTTTTCACGGGCGAGCACTGCGTCGCGATCAGTCTCCACCGCGCGAAGGCGAAGCGCGGCGACGGCTTCGAGCCGTTCAATCTGATCGCGGGCGAGGCGGCCGAGGAGATCGGCTTCATACGCAAGTGAAGGAAGGTCGGGCGTAGCACGGGCAGCCTGCCCGTGCTGGTGGTCAGAACGCGGGCAGGCTGCCCGCGCTACGCGATCGGAGAAGAGCGTGACTTCGTCCGCACTCGCGGTGCGGGCGAGCGACCAATCGACCGCGCTGGGCCGCGCGAGCGTGGCGGTGTAGAACGCGGCGAGCGCGCGGGTATTGGTCGCGAGATCGAAGTGACGGCGGGCGAAGGCGGCACCATGCTCGCCGAGCGAGGCGCGCCGCGCGGCGTCGGTGAAGAGCCGGGCGCAGGTGTCGGCGATGCCTTCGGGTGTGCCGGTCGAAAGGAAGACGGCCTCGCGTCCGTCCTGCATCAGTGCGGCGAGATTCGTGGGCGGGAGCACGACGGGTTTTCCGGCGGCGAGGAACTCGGGCAGTTTCGAGGGCAGGCGATAGTCGTTGAATGCGCCTGGCCGGCCCGGCTGCACGAGCACATCGGCGAGCGCGAGGAGCTTGGGCAGTTTCGCCTTCTCCACGAAACCGAGATCGAGCACGTGACGCTGCAGATCCTCGGAGAGCCCGGCGAGAAACTGCGGGGAATTGAAACCGGTGCGGATAAGCCGAGCCGGCGTGCCGCGGCGGTTGAGGAGCGCGACGGCGACGTAAAGTTCGCGCATCTCGGCCTCATTGGCGAAGGTGTTGCTGCCGGTGAAGACGATGATGCGCTCGTCGTCGTGCACGCCGAGTTCCGCGCGCAGTTTAAGATCAGCCGGCTGTGGCGCGTAGAGGGAGAAATCCACCCCCGGCGGGAGCAGTTGCGTGGGCGTGCCGGGCGCGACGAACTCGCGCAGGCGCTCGACGATGTGCGTGACGCCATCGGCGATACGCAGGAAAGTCTCGTGGCGCAGCGGATGCGGCAGGCCGTCGACGAGCCACTGATCGGTCTCGGCGAGCGAGGCGTCGCGCAGTGCGGAAAATTTCTTCCCCGTGTAGGATTCGAGGAGGTGGCGCTCGTTGTCCTCAAGGTGGACGATGAGCCGCGCCGGTGCGGCCAGCGTGCGCTGATAGGCGAGGACAAATTTCCGCACGCCCTCGCGGGGCGTCCACGCGTGGATGAGGTCGGCGGGTCGACCGTCGGGAAACACCTTCGGAATCGTGAGCAACTCGCTGTAGGTGGCGGCGATGAACAGCGGGTGGGGGACGTGCGCGAGCGTCTCCTTGCGATCCGGGACGGCGACGACGCACGCGTGGCCCGCGGCACAGAGCGTGTTCGCGAACCCGCCGATGTGATTCAGGCTGTTCGTGGTGAAGTCGCCGTAGTTGACGAAGAGGATGTTCACGCCGGGAAAATGAAAAGTGGAAAACTGGGAAAGCGGAAAAGTGGGAAACGAGGAGTGCTGCGCGGACGGCGAGCGGCCACAAACAAAAAGGCAGACCGGCGACGCTGCGCGGGTCTGCCCGGGAGGTAAATGCGGATTTTCAGAGTTTGAAACCGCAGTCGATCGCGTCCTTCGAAAAAGTTTTAACGGTGTCGAGTGAGAGATCGGTGAGGTCCTGGCCGAACATCTTCGCGGCCTTCGCGAGGATGTCGTGCGGGACGGTGATGATCGCGCAGCCGGCGTCTTGCGCCTGGAAAATATTGAGCACCTCGCGCGTGCTGGCCCAGAGCAGCTCGGCTTTCGGCTGCGCGTGGAGCAGCGCACCGCAGGCGCGGACCATCGGCATCGGATCGACGCCGGTGTCGGCGATGCGGCCGGCGAAAACGGAGACGACCGCGGGCACCGCGGGATTGAGCGCCTCGGCGACGCCGGCGACCTGCCGCAGCGTGAGCAGTGCCGTGACGTTGAGCTTCACCCCGGCCAGCCCGAGTTCCTTGATCAACGGCAGGCAGGAGTCGCCCCGCGCATTCGTGATCGGAATCTTGGTGTAGACGTTCTTGCCCCAGCTGGTGATCTTCAGGGCCTGGCGTTTCATGTCGACGAGATCGTCGGTGAAAACCTCGAGCGAGATCGGTTTCGCGGTGACGGACTGGAGGATGTCTTTGGCGAAGGCCTCGTAGTCCTTGATGCCCGCCTTCTTCATCAGCGAAGGATTCGTCGTGAGGCCCTTGATGTAGGACTTCGCGTAGAGATCGAGGATGCCGGCCTTGTCGGCGCCGTCGGCGTAGAGCTGGATCGTGAGATCGTTGAGGGATTTCATGGGGTGAGGAGGGGGAAAAGGCGCGACGCGGTCAATGCTGCGCAAGGATTATTCGGGCCGCTTCTGGGAAGGATGACACGGTGAAATCCGGTGCGGCGTGCAGCTTTTCTGCGTAGCCGAAATCGATGAACACGGTGCGCACGCCGGCGCGCCGGCCGCAGTCAACGTCGCGCCAGCGGTCGCCGATCATCCACGAACGCGCGAGGTCGAGCCCGAGATCGCGGGCGGCGTCGAGCAACATCCCGGGCTCGGGCTTGCGGCGCGACGAGACTTCGCCGCGACCGGGATCGTAGCAAACCTCGACGCGGGAGATTTGTGGAATGAGGGCGCGGAGCTTGTCGTGCATGGCCTCGACGACGGCCTGCGACTGCGTGCCGCGGCCGACGTCGGGCTGATTGGTCGCGACGACGAGCACGAAGCCGACGGCGGCGATTTGTGCGCAGGCGGCGGGCACGCCATCGAAGAGATTAAATTCTTCGATGGTTTGCGGCGGGTAGGGCTGGCCGTCGCGGATGAGCTGGCGGTTGAGCGTGCCGTCGCGATCGAGGAAGATGGCGGGACGGAGCGGCATTTTGGTAGGGCGGGCTTCAGCCCGCCAAAGGGCGACGGAGAAGGCGGACTGAAGTCCGCCCTACTTCAGGTTTTCGCGACCGACTCCCACTTGGTTTGGTTCATCTTTAAATCCGGATGCGAAACGAAGAGGTGCCAGATCACGGCCTGAAACGCCTCGCTGTGGGGCGTGATGTTGTTGGCGTTAACCGTTGGCACGATCACGCAGGCGTCGGCGACCTTCGCGGTGTAGCCGCCGTCCTTGCCGACGATTCCGATCACACGCGCGCCGACCTGCTTGGCGAGGTGCAGCGCGTGGACGAGATTCGGCGAGACGTTCTTCTCCAAATTTCCGCCGCCGACGGAAAACACGAGGACCGCATCTTCCTTTTTCAGCCGCGAACCGCGCAGCCACTCTACGAACACGCTGGCCCAGCCCTCGTCGTTGGTGCGCGCGGTGAGTTCGGAAACATTGTCAGTCGGCGCGTAGGCTTCAAAGCCGCAGATCTTGCGAAAGTCATTCACGGCGTGGCCGGCATTGCCGGCGCTGCCGCCGACGCCCAGGATGAACAACCGCCCGCCGCGTTCACGGATGGCGGCGAGTTCGTCGGCGCATTTTTCAATCGCGGCGACATCAAGTTGCGCGGTGACCTGCTGGACTTCCTGAAGGAATTGCGTGGTAAAACTCATAAATTTTGTCGCGATAAAGTGGCAGGCAGGCGGAACGGTGTAAAGCCCGCAACAGTGGAGCGCCGGTCTCCGCCCCGGCCAGATTCAAGCGCGAACAACTTAGTGACGGGTCGGAGACCGGCGCTCCGGAC
>JANXSC010000534.1 GCA_025352845.1 Opitutaceae bacterium | reverse complement strand
CGATCAACTTTAGAGCCGGGATTTTGGGATTCATGCCGTCGAGGGGTTGGGTGGGGAATAAGCGTGGAACAGAAACCAGCGACGAGGCCCGAAAGTGCGGCGAATCGGAACTGACGCGGGGTAAAAGGCGCTAGGGAAACGCTGAATAAAGCCAGATTGGCGGTTTGCCGAATTGGCAGGAGGGCGCAGGCGGCGGCGGCGGCGATTTCCCCGCCGTGGGGGAGCTCGGGTGCCCGCCTGCGGGTTCACGCCGCGACCCGGCGTGCGGCGATCACAAGGTTGGCCAGGCCGAAGAGCGTGTGGAGTTGGTGGCCGTTTTTCGCCAGTCCGCGATACCGCGTCTTCCGGTGCCGGAAGAGATTCTTCACGATGTGAAAGGGATGTTCGACGAACGCACGCACCGCGGCCTTGGCGCGTTCCACCGCCTTGACTGCCTCCTTTTGTGCGCCCTCGGCCAGCGCTTTGATCCGACCGCGTTTGCAGGCGATCTGCCAGTCGATCGGGCGCGCCAGCGCCACGATCTCCGGCCGTTTTTCCACGCCGGTGTAGCCGGCGTCGGCGTGCACTTGCCTTTCTTTGCCGTGCAGCAGTTCCGCGGCTTTGGCGATGTCGGAGACGTTCGCCGCGGTGACGACCACGGTATGCACCAGCTTGCTGTCCCGGTCCGTGCCGAGGTGTGCTTTCAGTCCGAAATACCACTGGTTGCCCTTCTTGGTCTGGTGCATCTCGGGATCGCGTGCGCGTTTTTGGTTCTTGGTCGAAGAGGGCGCAGCGATGAGCGTGGCGTCCACGAGCGTGCCTTCCCGCAGCAGCAGGCCGCGGGCGGCGAGGTCGGCGTTGATCGCGCTGAAGAGGCCCTTGCACAGGTCGTGGGTCTCGAGCAGCCGGCGGAACTTCAGCAGCGTGGTGGCGTCGGGCACGCCCTCGGCGGCGAGCTCGATGCGGGCGAAGCACTGCAACGCCTGGCTGTCGTAGAGGGCATCCTCCAGCGCCTCGTCGGCCAACGCATACCATTGCTGGAGGAAATAGACCCGCAGCATCCGCTCCAGCCCGATGGGCGGGCGGCCGCGCTCGCCCTTGGGGTAGTGCGGCGCGATGACCGCCAGCAACTGCGCCCACGGGATCACTTCTTCCATTCGCGCGAGAAACCGCTCGCGCCGCGTGCTTTTCTTCTTCGCGGCAAACTCGGCGTGGGCGAATGTCGTCTGGTTCATCATGCCCTCCAGATAGCATCCCACGTGCCTCTCCTCCTCTCGGCCTCCGACCCAGACGCGATTAAATCAGCGTTTCCCTAGGCGGCCTCGCGCACCGCGGCGCGCGGCAGCACCTTCGGCAGCAGCAGCGGCGGCAGCTCGCGGAGCCGCTCCACCATGCGCGCCGCGTCAATCAGGTGCAGGTGGTGTTCCTCGGCGTAGGCGAGCGCGTCTTTGGCGAAGCCCTTCGGCGAAACAAACCAGCCGGTTTGCGCGCCCTCCGCCGTCAGCGTGCCGCGCAGCTCGCGCAACCGCCGCGCCGGCACGACCTCCGCATTTCCCGCCGCGCAAAAAACCACCACCCGCGGGCAGGTCTCGCCGCGATTCATCAGCAGCAAATCCTTGTCACTGCCAAACGGCATGATCTCGGCCACGTAGCCCTCGGACACCGCCAGTGCGGCGGTGACGGCGCACACTTTTTCCTTCGGCCATGTGACAATCTCTTTCGACGTCGGCACGCCGCCGGCACCATCAGACAATCGCACCGCCAGCGCCGCCAGCGGGAGTTTGTCCGGCGTGCGCGTGCGCCACAGCAGCCAGGCCAGCAGCGCCCCGACGGCGACAACGACCGCCGCCACCCACAGGCCGGTTGAACCCAGCCCGAAAATCTGCGCGAGCAGCGCCAAAGTCCCGCCTTGTTCAGCACGTCCCGCCTCTCGGCCCGCCGGCACGACCGCTACCGGTGTCATCGCCGTCTGCGCCGCCAGTCGTGCGCGCTCCGCCTTGACCGCCGAGATCACACGGGCGCGGAAGGCCTCGCCGCCCTGCGGTGTCGCCAGATCGATCGTCGCGAGGCTCTCGCCCGCGGGCGAAAGCAACATCAGCGTCGGGTAAACCGTCACGCCGTGCTGCTCCCGCAGCCGCTCGTATTGCTCGCGGAGTTTCGGCCCGAGCGGTGTGCGTGTGGAAAAATCGAGCCGCAGAAAGACGACCTCGGCCGCCAGCGCAATGACGAAGTCCGGATGCAGCGCGACCTGCTCGTGAAACTGCCGGCTCGCCGGCGACCAGTCGCGCCCCGTGAACAGCGCGAGGATCGGCCCGCCGCGCCGCGCGGCCTCCTGCGCCGACACCTCGAAATCCTCGATCCACGGATCGTTGAGCGCGCCCGCTTTTTTCGCCGACACCGGCGATGGCGGCGGCGGTTGTGGGCGCGGCGCCGGCCACGGGATCTTCGCCGAGAAATCCACCCGCTGCACGCGGCCGCCCTTGAGTGTCACCAGGCCCTGCGGATAGTTCAGCACCTCGCGCGTGCCGAACCACGATTGCCCCGTCGGCCAGCCGTAGGCTTGGAAAACCTCCTCGCGCGTCGCCCCCGGACCAACGGTCGGCAATGCCTCGGCACCAAATGCGGACCCCGCAAAGCCGAGCGCGGCAATCGCGATTCCAACCAGCCATGGGGGACCAATTCGCACGTCCCATTAGAAGCGCGCCATCGGTAGCACTAGCAACGCCACCGTCGTAAAAATCCCGCATATTTCCCCCCGCGCGATTCGCCCGACGGAACCCGGATCGGAACCGAATTTGAAGTCGCCACAGATTTTCCGTGCAGTGTCCGCGACCGCGCGGCTTGCTCACAATTCCGCCATGCCCGCCGCCACCGCGAACTCGACCTCACGCTGAAGCGCACCTTCGGCTACGCGACGTTCCGCCCGCTGCAGCGCGAGATTTGCGAGGCCTCGCTCGCGGGGAAGGACGTGTTTGCGCTCTTGCCCACCGGCGGCGGCAAGTCGCTCTGCTTTCAACTCCCCGCGCTCGTGCGCGACGGACTCACGGTCGTCGTGTCGCCACTGATCGCGTTGATGAAGGATCAGGTGGATCAGCTTCAGGCGAGCGGAGTCGCGGCGACGTTTCTCAATTCCACGCTCGACGCCGCCGAGGCCCGCTCGCGGCTCAGCGGCCTGCATCGCGGCGAGTATCGTCTCCTCTACGCCGCGCCCGAGCGCCTGATGCTCGACGGCTGGAGCGAGAACCTGAAAAAATGGAACGTGACCGCGCTCGCGATCGACGAGGCGCACTGCGTCTCCGAGTGGGGCCACGATTTCCGTCCCGAGTATCGCCAGCTCGCGAAACTCCGCGCCGCGCTGCCCGATGTGCCCGTGATGGCGTTGACCGCCACCGCGACCGAGCGCGTGCGCGCCGACATCATCACGCACCTGAAGCTGCGCGATCCCGAGGTGTTCGTCGCGAGCTTCAACCGCCCGAACCTCACCTACCGGGTGGTGCCGAAGGATCAGCCGGCGAAGCAAATCATCGACTTCGTGCGCAAGCGCGAGAGCGAGAGCGGCATCATCTACTGCGCGAGCCGCGCCACCGCGGAGCGCGTGGCGGAGGCCCTCGCGGGCCGGGGATTTTCCGCCAAGCCCTACCACGCCGGCCTCGAAGCCACCGAGCGCGCGCGAAACCAGGATGCGTTTCTCCGCGACGACACGCGCATCATCTGCGCCACGATCGCGTTCGGCATGGGCATCAACAAACCCAACGTCCGCTGGGTGATTCACCACGACCTGCCGAAAAACATCGAGGGCTACTATCAGGAAACCGGCCGCGCGGGCCGCGATGGGCTGCCCGGCGACTGCCTGCTGCTCTTCAGCGCCGGCGACATCGCGAAGCAGACGCACTTCCTCGACGAGATCACCAACCCGCAGGAGCTGCAGATCGCGCGCGCGCAGCTCCGCCAGATTGTCCACTACGCGGAGAACGCGTCATGCCGCCGCGCGGAGTTGTTGGAATATTTCGGCGAGAAATTTCCGCTCGATAACTGCGGGGCGTGCGACAACTGCGCCGAACCGCGCGAGACCTACGACGGCACGATCGTCGCGCAGAAATTCTTGTCGTGCGTCTATCGCATCGCGCAGAACAGCCGCTTCGGCGTCGGCGCAAACCACATCATCGAGGTGCTCACCGGTGCGGACACGGAAAAAATCCGCCGCTGGGGCCACGAGAGCCTGACGACCTACGGCATCGGCCACGAACTGTCGCGCCCCGCGTGGTCCGCCGTCGGCCGCGAACTGATCCGGCTCGGCTACGTCGCCGTGGCCGAAGGTGAATTTGCCACGCTCGAACTCACCGAGGAGGGTATGAACGTCCTCCGCGCCCGCACGCCGATCACGCTCACGAAGCCGATGGATTTGCCGAAAGCGAAGCGCACGACCACGCGCCGCGAAGGCGACATCGCGTGCGACGAAATCCTCTTCGCGCGGCTTCGCGCGTTGCGCAAGGAGCTGGCCGACGACCGAAAGGTCCCCGCTTACATTGTCTTCGGCGACACTACGCTCCGCGCGATGGCGCGCCACTATCCCGAGCAGGTCGATGAGATGGAAGGCATCCCCGGGATGGGCGAAAAGAAGCGCGCCGAGTTCGGCGAGATCTTCGCTGCGGAGATCGCCGACTACCTGAAAACGAATTCGCGCATGGCGTTTGAGTAGGTTTATCCTGTCCGAAGAAACCATGCCCTCCCCCGACGACTCCATGCTCGGCACGCTCAGTCGCATCGGTGCGGGGGCGCCGGAGGTGATCGAGCTGTTCGACTACCTCGAGGACACGCCGCTCTGGATGAAGGATGAGGCCGGGCACTACGAGTGGGCCAATGTCGCGCTGCTCCTCAACTTTGGTCTCAAAACCCGCGCCGAAATCATCGGGCGCACGGACTACAATTTCTGCGGCGAAGTGCTGGCCAACCAATACCGCATCGACGACGAACGCGTGCTCCGTGGCGAGCGCATCCTCTCGCGCGTGGAACTCGTCGGACGCTTCAACCACACCGCGCGCTGGTGCGTCACGTCGAAGGTCCCGCTGCGCGATCCCCAGGGCAACATCGTGGGCACTGCGGGCGTCACCCGGCCCATCAACCCCGGCGATACCGGTGCGCCAGCCACGGCGGCGACCCCGAGCGGCTCGCCGCTGAGCGTCGCCATCCGCTTCATCAGTCAGAACTACACGGACCGCATTACCAACGACGATCTCGCCAAGGCGTGCGGGCTCTCGGTGCGGGCGTTTGAGCGGCAGTTTCAGGCCGCCTACCACAGCTCGCCGCACGATTATCTCCGGCAACTGCGCGTGCGCATGAGCTGCAGCGCGCTCGTGTTTTCCCGGAAATCGCTCGCCGAGGTCGCGACGGAGTTCGGCTTTGCGGACCAGAGCCATTTCACGAAGGAGTTTCGAAAGTTCATGGCGGAAACGCCGCGGGCGTATCGGGTGCGGTATCAGCAGCGCGCGTGAGGGCGAAGGGTCCAAACCGGGGAAATAGAGGGAAGCCACGAAACCAGGAAACTGAACCCAACGGTGTGGCCGTTGCAGATCGATTTCTGGCTTTCTGGCTTCCTTCTCAACAATCACCGCTCCTTGCCTTCTCCTCGTTTCGCCTCCGTCGCCCCGACGCAATTTCACCAAAACTCGCCGCCGCGCTACTAGGCGGTTGCCTACGGGTGGGGTAGGATGTTTGTTCCGCGTTCCCCGTCACCCCGCCTTTTCCCTTTCCCCGCCTGCTCATCCCGCAGCCGCACTGTTTTCTTCCCGATCACCATGTCGATTCCCTCCGTCAACGATCTCAAAACGATCAAGTCCAACGTCAAAAGCCGCGCCGAGGCTGCGCTCTCCGCCACCGGCGGCTTGCTGCGCCTCGTGCCAGCTTGGGTGCCACGCTCTTTCCTACAGCCCGGCCTGCGCATCAAGCTTCACCCCGACGACACCTATGCTTACGGCCTCAACCGCGGCGGCATCGACGAGCGCTGGTTTGCCTCGACGACTCCGACCGCCAACGAGGGCCGCGACTACGACGAGGGCCTGAGCTACTGCGTTGTCGGCAAGGAGCGTTTCACGTTGAAACAAGTCGTCGCCGAATGTGGCGCCACCATCGTCGGCAAATCCATCTGGAAGAAATACGGCAAGTGGCCCGTTTATTCGAAGTTCTTCGATAACATGGGCCCGATCCCGCACCATATGCACCAGAGCGCCGCGCAGGCGAAGCTCGTCGGGCAAGAGGGCAAACCTGAGTCCTACTACTTCCCGCCGCAGCACAATCCCGTCGGCGACGGGGACGGGTTCGAGGTAGTGGTTGTCCTTGAAGTTCGGGTCGACGTTCTTCTCCCAGTCGAGCTGGTCCACGATGAAGTCGATGTCCTTGTGCTTCGATTTCGGCATGTCTTTCACGAGGAGCGACCACGGCACTTCGCGGCCCTCGACGAGGTTTTGATACATGCCGAACACGTCGCTGCCCCACTGCGGCTCGTAGGTGCAGAGCGAGCCGGGCGCGTGGAGGATGCACGGATCGATGAGCCAGCCGGAACCGACCTTGAGGCGGTAGGCCTTCGAGAGATCGAGGATGCCGTTGTCGCCCTTGTTCCAGTTGGCGATGCACTGGCGGACCTGCGCCTTCGTCGTGCCGGGCTCGAAGCCCATGAACGTGTAGGGGAAATTGTTGCCGACGGGATTGTGCTGCGGCGGGAAGTAGTAGGACTCAGGTTTGCCCTCTTGCCCGACGAGCTTCGCCTGCGCGGCGCTCTGGTGCATATGGTGCGGGATCGGACCCATGTTATCGAAGAACTTCGAGTAAACGGGCCACTTGCCGTATTTCTTCCAGATGGATTTGCCGACGATCGTCGCG
>JANXSC010000525.1 GCA_025352845.1 Opitutaceae bacterium | reverse complement strand
CATGCGATCCGCGTAGTGCTGGAAGTGCACGCGCGGGTTGCCGAGAAACACACCGGGCGGCGGCGCGCCGATCAACCACGCCATCGCGGCATACGGCAGCGGGTGCGCGCGCAGCTCGGGCTCGCCACCCGACAAATCGGCGCCCAACGCGCGGTCGAGGCAGAGCAGCGCGCGCGCGGCGAACCCGCGCTGCCAAAGCGCATGGCCGTATTCGAGGCACGCGAGGTAAAACGCGCCGTCGCGATCAGCGTCGCGAAACGCATGCAGCGTGCGCCAGTCGAGTCCGGCACGGGGCGCGGGCAGATGTGGACAGGGCGGCAAGACGGCGGGCATCCGCGCTAGGTGCCGGTGATTTCCCCGCGCGTCAACCGCGCGACCGCGTGTAGAGTTTCGCTTGGCGGACGACGGCGTTTCGGTGACAACGACGCGTCTGCTCCCCTCGCCCGAAATCCCCCATCCGCCTTCCGCCGCCCCTTCCGCGCGCACCGCGCCCGTGCGCGAGATCATGGGCTGGCGGCGCGCGCTGCTCTGGCCGTTGGGCGTGATGCTCCGGCTCTGGGGACGCAGCCTCCGCTTCGACACCACGCCGGCCGATCTCGCCGCCTACACGAAAAAAGATCAGCCCGTCGCGATCGTGCTGTGGCATAACCGGCTCTTTCTCGCTGCGGAGATCGTGCGGCGCTATCGCGGCGGACGGCCCGCCTATGCGCTCGTCAGCGCGAGTCAGGACGGCGCGTGGCTCTCGGCGTTTTTTTCGCTCGTCGGGCTCGCCACCGTGCGCGGCTCCAGCAGCCGCCTCGGCCGCGAGGCCGCCACCGCGCTCGTCGAGACGCTGCGCGCCGGCTATGACATTGGCCTCACGCCCGACGGCCCGCGCGGCCCGTGCTACGAATTGAAACCCGGCGGCGTGATCGTCGCGCGCCGCACGCGGGCACCGTTGCTCCTCATCGGCGCGGAGTTTCAGTCCGCTTGGCGGCTGCGGAGCTGGGACCGGTTTTATCTGCCGAAACCGTTTTCACGCGTGCGCATGCGCTGCGAGCTGATCGCTGCGGATCAGCTCGCGGATCGGGACGCGGCGCTGCGCCTCCTGCAGGGACGGCTCCTCGCACTCAACCCGGACGCAAGCGACCGCGCCCGGGCCGAACGCGCGATCTCGATTTAGAATTCTGGCGTAAACGTGACACTCGTGCCGCCGGCCGCAGTGTAGTCCGGCCCCGTGCTCCACGAGAGATCGTTGACGAGAAACTTGAACGCATGGCCGTGCGCGGATTCCGGCAGCGCGACGCTCCACCGATCGGCGCTCACGCACGCCATGGCGACGCCCGCATCCCAGCTGAGACCGGCGCCCTCGCCCCGGATGAAAAGCACGTTGCCAAAGCCCACGTCGACCTGTGCCCGGATCGTCGTGCGCACGGGCTTGCTCGCGACGGGCTTCGGCACGGGGACCGGAGCGGGTCTGGCGGTGGCGCGCGGCGGTGGCGCAGCCGGCTTTTTCTTCGCGGCCGGTTTTGGCGCGACGCGTTTTCTCGCTGGGGCGGGCGACTTCACGGCTTTTGACTTGGTCTTTTTTGATGTGCTCATGGATGGATAATCGGAGAGTGCTAACCCCCTATTCAGCGCGCAGCGTAGCAAAGCCGGGGCCAATGCACCAGCCGCGTGTGCGTGATTTTTGCGTGCCGACATCCATTTGCGGCAAAAGCCGCGCCAGACAGCCGATTACGGGCCGAGCCATTTGCGTCTTACGAGCCAGCAGAAGCCAACGGTGCCACAAACAGCCCGCCTGCCGCAGGATGGGCCGCGCCGTGCGAAGCCTCGTCCGACAGCGGCTCAGAAGCCCATGCTTCGCTTGTAGCTTCGCGGGGCATGCTCCGCCTCCGGCTGCGCATTGGCGAAGCATGGTGGACCGGAGCGGGATCAAACCGCTGACCTCGTCGTTGCGAACGACGCGCTCTATCAACTGAGCTACCGGCCCCAAAGGGACGTGAGGTATTGGGAAATGAAGGGAGCCAAGTAAACACCAATTTTTGCAGGTATCCTCGCCGCGATTGGCAGCATTTGCATCGTCAAGCAGATGCACGCTCTCGGAGCACTCACACGCATGCACCAAGCCGCGCCTTGAAGTCCGTGTGCGTCCCAATAACACTTTTCGGCAAGAAGATGACCGCACTATCATCATCAACAAAGATCCAGATTGTCGGATGCATGGGCAGTGTCCTCGCGTTCGCTACTCTTTTTGTAGGTCTCGGTGCGATCGGAGGTGGTCACGGTTCGCCCGCAATCTGGTATGTCGGTCTCTGTGCTGCTACGGTGTCATGTGTGCTACTCATAACCGGCACGATTCGTTCCGCTGTGAAAAGGACTGAGCGAAAAAGCCTCGCGCCTGGCATAATTGCAACCGTTGCGAGCGGTGCCGCGTGGTTGAAATTTTTCACGATAGCCGAGTGGTTAAGCGGCATATTCTAAGGCTAAATCAAGAGCTGAAGCGCTTAAGAGGGCAAAAGACACCACTCCCTACATGTCGCGTTGACGAGCCCCTACTCCCCATTCCCCACCTGTCTCGCGAAGATCATCCTCCCTCCGGCCGTCGGCAGTACGCTCGTGATCTCGGCTTCCACGCGGTGGCCGATGTGGGCGCGAGCGCCGGTGACGACGACCATTGAGCCGTCCTCGAGAAAGCCGACGGCCTGACCTTCCTCCTTGCCGGGCTTCATCAGGTCGACCTCAAGGCGCTCGCCGAGCATCAGCTCGGGGCGCAGTGATTTCGCGAGGGCGTTCAGGTTGAGCCAGGCGACGCCGTGGAATTCCGCGAGCTTCGCGAGGTTGTAGTCGGTGGTGAGCAGCTTCGCGCGCATCGACTGTGCGAGAAAGACGAGCTTCGCGTCCATGTCCTCGCGCTTGGTCACGTCGCTCTCGGCCACGCGAATCTCCACGTGCTTCAGCTTGCGCAGATCGTTCAGCACCTCGAGCCCACGGCGCCCGCGCGCCTGTTTTTGCGGATCGGCCGAATCCGCCACATGGCGCAGATCATCCAGCACGAAGCGCGGGATCACGAGCGTCGCACTGAGGAAGCCCGCCTCATACACGCGCGCGATCCGTCCGTCGATCAACGCACTGGTGTCGAGGACGACGAGCGACACATCCACCTCCTGCGGCACAAACCGCACGTAGGGGATGATGAGGTTGAACTCATCCTTCCCGCGCAGCGCGATCACGATGGCGAGGTAGGGGCACACGAGAAAGAGCCCGAGGCGCACGAGGTAAATCATGCTCCGGTCCCCTTCCTGCAGCAGCGGCGACGACCCAATCATGTAGGCCACAATCGTGCCGACCGCGATGCCAAGCGTCACCGCCGAGAGCCCGCGCAGCGAGAAGCCCTTCAACATCACATCCACCAGCACCACGAGCAGCCCGATGCAAAGCCCGACCGCGACCGCGACCGCGCGATAGCGATCCCAATCCGTAATCGAGTAGCACACAAGCCAGCCCGCGGCCGCGCACAGCGCGACGAAGACGAGGCGAATTGGCAGCAGGGTTTTATCCATGAAGACGAAGAACGCGGAATCTACCGAAATGTTTGCAGCACGAAAATCACCACGGGCACGCCGATCATCACCGCCACCATCCAATACAGCAATCGCTGCACGCGCCGGGCTTTTAGCTTTTCAGCGTCGGACGGTTCCATTTCGGTCAGCGCACCAAACCGCCCGCCGCATGACAACGCAATACTGGCTCGTGAAATCTGAACCCGACGCCTACGCGTGGACCGACCTCGTCCGCGACGGCCAGACCGCGTGGACCGGCGTCCGCAATTACGCCGCGCGCATTCACCTCAACACGATGCGCCCGGGCGACCGCGTGCTCTTCTACGAGAGCATGACGACCAAGGCCGTCGTCGGCACCGCCGAGGTCACCCGCGCGGCGTTTCCCGACACGACCGCAGACGAGCCCGGTTGGGTCGCCGTCGAACTCAAGGCCGGCCCCGCCCTCGCGCATCCGGTCACGCTCACGGCCGTCAAAGCCGATCCCGCGCTCGCGAAGATGACGCTGCTCCGCATCTCCCGCCTCTCGGTGCAGCCGGTGCTGCGGGCCGAATTCGACCGCATCCTGAAGCTGGGCAAATAAGCACGTCGAAAAGAGCACCGTAGGGCGGGTCTCCGACCCGCTCTCGGAATACTCAGCGTGCAAGAGGGCGGGTCAGAGACCCGCCCTACTTCAAGGCACCGTCGCTCTACCCTACAAGGATCAGCGGTCCGTCTAGCATCGCCGCTCGACACCGCACGGCGTTTTTGCGTCCCTCCGCCCGTGCCCACCCTCGCGCAACTCACGATCCTCGCGCCCGGCCTGCTCGGCGGATCGGTGGCGCGCGCCGCGCGCGCGCGCGGTGTTGCGCAGCGCATCGTCATCTGGGCGCGGCGACCCGAAACGCGTTTGGAACTAAGGGGGCAACCGTGGTGCGACGCCGTCGCCGACACGCCCGAAGACGCCGCGCGCGCCGCCAGCCTCGTCGTCATTGCCGCACCCGTGGATCAAATCGTGCCGCTCGTGCAGCGCATTGCGCCCGCGCTGCCCGCAGGCGCGCTCGTGACGGATGTCGGTAGCGTGAAGGGCGAGATCGCGCGCCTCGGTGGTGCTGCGCTCGCGCCGCGCGCGCACTTCATCGGCGCACACCCGATGGCCGGCTCGGAAAAAACCGGCTGGCAGCACGGCACCGCCACATTGTTTGAGCATCGCACGTGTTTCGTGACGCCGACCCCGGAGAGCGACACCACCGCCACCACTGCCGTCGCCGCGTTCTGGCGCGCGCTCGGGTCCGAAGTCGTCACCGTAAACGCTGATCAGCACGACGAAATCGTCGCGCACATCAGCCATCTTCCGCAGGTCATCGCGTCGAGCCTCTGCGCGTTTCTCGCCCGCAAGAATCCGGCATGGCGGAACCACGCCGGCGGCGGCCTCCGCGACACCACGCGCATCGCCGCCAGCGACCCGCACCTCTGGCGCGCCATCCTCGAACAGAACCGCGACGAAGTGCTCCGCGCCCTGCGCGAATTCGAGGAGGAGCTGCATCAATTCCAAGTCGCCCTCTCCAACCGCGACTACCTCGAAGTCGCCGCCCGGATGGAACGCGGCAAAGCCTACCGCGATCAGTTTCAGCCGTTGCCGTAGGCCTAGGTCAGGTTGCCGACGACCCGGCGATACAACGCTTCATAACGCGGCCCGATGGCCGCCGCCGAAAATAATTCGCGAGCGCGGTGGCGGCCCGCCTCGCCCATTTTTTTCCGCGCTACCGCGTCCGCCAGCATCGACTCGACGCCCCGTGCCAGCGCGTCCGCATCTCCCATCGGCACGAGCACGCCGCTTTCGCCCGACACCATCACCTCTGGAATTCCGCCCACCGCCGTCGAGACGCTCGGGCAGCCGAACCACATCGCCTCGAGAATCCCGAGGCAGAAACTCTCCGTCTCCGAGCTGAAGAGCCCGAGGTCAGCGGCTTGCAGGTAATCCTCCACCTCAAACACCTTGTTGCGCACGATCACGCGATCCTCGATCCCGAGGCGCCGCACCTGCTCGGCAAACGGCGTGAAATCTCCACCCGCGAGAATCACGAGTTTGAACGCCGCGCGCGGCTGCACCCGCGCGACGGCGTCGAGGAGCAGGTCAATGCGTTTCACCGGCCGCAGATTCGAGAGATGCACGATCATCGCCTCGCCGTCGCGCAGGCCGAGTTCGCGGCGCACATCCTCGCGCGAACGCTGCGGTGCTTTCGGTGCGTAAAAATTATGAATCACGTCGATCGAGCGATCGACGGCGAGGAGGCGGTGCGTTTCGTCGCGGAGCCACGCCGAAACAGCCGTAACCGCATCGGATTGCATCAACGCGTGGCGGATCGCCGGGCCGTAGCCCGCATCGCGGCCGAGCAGCGTGGTGTCGGTGCCGTGCAACGTGGTCACGACGCGCGGGCGCTTCCCCTCGGGCAACATCGCGCGCGCGAGAATCGCGGCGGTCGCGTGCGGCACCGCGTAGTGGACGTGGAGCACATCGAGCGCGTGGTCGCGCGCGACCTCGGCCATCTTCACCGAGAGCGGCAGTGTGTAGTCGGGATACTTGAACAGCTCGTAGTCGTTGATCACGACCGGATGGAAATGCAGCCGCGGCGCGCCGGCCGGCAGCCGGAACGGCCGCTCGTAGCTGATGAAGTGAACTTCGTGCCCGCGCTGCGCCAACTCCACGCCAAGTGCAGTCGCGAGGATTCCGCTTCCGCCCACCGACGGGTAGCACGTGATGCCAATTCGCAGCGCGCCCGGTTCCGCCATAATCAAAACCGCCGCGCGGCGCGTCCGAGCGACGCGAGCGAATCAACGACAATCGCGTCCGCAGGAAACAGCGGTATGGCGTGCGTCACGCCGGCGCGCAGGCCGTTGAGCCGCGCGCGTGTGAGTTGCAGTTCCGCGTAGTCGCGCGTCTTCATCTGGGAGGCGTGTGCCTGCATCGCCGCAGTCCACGTCGCGATCACACCCAGAGCGGAAATATCCACGAGCACGCGCGCCAAGTCAGGCGGTTCAGTATCGGGCGACACCGCGTAGAAAAACAACTGGCCGATGGCGTGAGGCTTCAGGCGCCGCAGCTCTTTCAAACCGCCGAACCGCGCCAGCCGCGCGGCATCGCGCACCATGCGGCCGAGCTTCACGTGATCGGGGTGTTGGTTCTCCACGGTGCTGGGTGCCAGCACGACCGAGGGCCGCCCGGAACGGATCAGCCCGGCGAGCTTGGCCACATGCTCGGCCCGCTCCTCGAAATGCGCGTCGCCCCCGAGGTCGATAAACTCGATGCTCGCGCCGAGCAGCTTGGCGGCACGCTTCGCCTCGCGCGTGCGGACGGCCGGCGTGCCGTTGCTCCCGGCTTCGCCGCGCGAGCAGACGACAAAGTGAACCGCGCGGCCGTTCCACGCCTCGTTGGCGATTATGCCGCCGCAGCCGAACTCGATGTCGTCGGGATGTGCGCCGAAGGCGAGGAGCGGTCCGGTCTCAGTGGTAGGCTTCATCGGAGCGGTCGATAGCGTCACGGCTGACAAAGGTAATCTCAGGCGCGTCCTCTTTGCGCAAGTAGGCTTGTTCGCCGGCCCCGGCGATGTAGTGCGTGCAGCGCACGACTTTCTGCATCCAGCGGAGCCGCGTGTCGCGTGTCGGGGAAATCTGTTCCTTCGTGATCGGGCACGGCGGCAGCGTCACGTAGCTCTCGCCGCCCTCGTGAAGCTTGAGCACGCCGTCCATCATCCGCGCCCGCACGATCTGGCCCTCGTGCGGCACGTCGGCGAAATAATCCGTCACGTCGCACGCCACCGTCCGAACTGCGGGATCGCCGGAGCGCACGACGCGGATGCCGTCGAGCAGGCCCATGCGGCGATACTGCTCAAGGCAGAACTCCGCGACGTTGGTCGCCGTGTTCTGCTTGAAGGCTTCGAGTCGCTCCGCCGACACGTAGGCGCCGAGTTGCCGCGCCGTCGTCGCGTGCCAGCCGGGCGCGATACGCTTGAGAAACAACGGCGACCACTTGCGCTGCACCTTGTTTTCCACCGTGAAGTTCAGTGTCGCCGGCGCATCGGTCTTGCGGTGCCGCAGAATCGTCTGCGTCTCGCGCAGGTCGTGATCGCTGTCGTGGAGGAAGAACACGATCTCGCCGCCGATCTCGGATTGGAGCCGGCGCGCAGTCTGGAATTTCGCGTAGAGAAACCGTCGCGGGAAAAACCCACACGGTTGCTGGCCGAAGCAGATGACGGGTGCGCTCATCGCAAGTAGGGCGGGTCTTCGACCCGCCTTTGGAAAAAGGACGAGCCGTCACCGCGGATTTCACGGATGGCACGGATATGATCCCCGCCAGCGTATGCCTTGATCCGTTTCATCCGTGTAATCCGTGGTCAAAATTCAGCTCCGTTCCGAGGGCAGGTCGGAGACCCGCCCTACCCCGATCGCCTGCAGCACCACACTGAACACCACGCAGGCCGCGCAGCCGATGGGGTTGAGCCAGAGGTAGGCGATGCTGCCGTAGAAATAAATCGCGAGCACGACGAGTTGCGCGGCGATGGCGGCCCAGAAAACGGCGGTGCCCCGCACCCACTTCAGGAAAAACGCCACGACGAACACGCCGAGCAATGCCGGGTAGAAAATCGACGCCACAATGTTCAGCGCCTCGATCAGGTTTTCCGCAAAGCTCACGAAGAGCGCGAAGCCGATCGCGAAGAGGCCCCAGAGCGCGGTGAACCATTTTGCGTTTCTCACGTTGCGCGGCTCGTCGCGCACGGCGAGCGGGCGGAAGCTGCGCCACAGATCGATCGTGGTGGTGGTGCCGAGGGCGTTGAGCTCGCCGGCCTTGGACGAGAGCGCCGAGGCAAACATCACCGCGAGCAGCAGCCCGATCGCGCCGTGGGGGAGCTGCGTGAGGATGAAGGTGATGAAGACGTAGTCGGAGTCCTTGGTTTTCTTCGCCGAGGGATCGGCGGCCTGCAGCGCGGTGCGCGCCTCGTTGCGCACGGCTTCCGAGGCTTTTTGCGCGGCGGTCATCGCGGTGCGCGCAGTTGCTTCCGCGGTGGCGTTACCGGAATCGTGCGCGGAAACCCACGCGCGGATCTTCGCCTGCTTGTCAGCGTGGAGGGTGGCGTGTTTTTCCTCGAGCACCCGGAACCTCGCCCCGTCGGCCCCGGCGACCTGCCGCTGCCACTGCGTCTGGTTGAAGATCGCGGGCGTGTCGGGCTGGAACTGGTAGAAGACGAAGAGCAGCGCGCCGAGCATCACGATGCAGAACTGCATCGGGATCTTGAAGAGCGCGTTGAACATCAGGCCGAGCCGGCCCTCGCGCAGCGCCGCGCCGCCGAGGTAGCGCTGCACCTGCGACTGGTCGGTGCCGAAATACGACAGCGAGAGGAAGAACCCGCCAAGGATGCCGGTCCAGATGGTGTAGCGCTGCTTGAGATCGGGCGTGTAGCTCACGGCCTCGAGCTTGCCCATCGCGCCGGCAATGTGCGCGGCGTCGGGCGGCAGCTTCACGAGCAGCACGACAAACGCCGTGATCATGCCGCCAAAGATTACACCCATCTGAAGCCGCTGCGTGAGGTTCACCGCCGCGCTGCCGCCGGTCACCGTGTAGACGATCGCGACGAGACCCGTGAAGACGATCGTGAGGTCGAGCCGCCAGCCGAGCACCGTCGCAAGGATGATCGAAGGCGCGTAGATCGTGATGCCGGCCTGCAGCCCGCGCTGGAGGAGAAACAATCCCGCGCCAAGCAGCCGCGTCTTTTGATCGAAACGCTGGCCGAGGAATTCGTAGGCGGTGTAAACGCCGAGCTTGCGGTAAATCGGCAGGAAGACCGCGCACACCACGATGAGCGCGAGCGGCAGGCCAAAATAGTTTTGGATGAACGCGATCCCGTTTTCGTAGGCCTGGCCGGGCAGCGAGAGGTAGGTGATGGTGCTGGCCTGCGTGGCCATCACGGAGAGACCGATGGTGCCCCACTTCGTGGCGCTGCCGCCCTTGAGGTAGGTGTCGAGCTTATCGGTGTGACGCGTGCGCCACGTGCCGTAGGCGGCGATGCCGACGATGGCCCCGAGGAGCACGAACCAGTCGAGGG